>JALVEU010000146.1 GCA_027030565.1 Gammaproteobacteria bacterium
GAAATCCAACCCCGCTGGGAAGTAACGCAGGACTTGGTCCGTGGTTCGGGCCGGGGATGCCCCCGCCGGATTGGCACTGGTCGAGACCAGTGCCGTGCCGGCCAGCTCGCAGAGCCGCCTTGCCTGTGGATGGGCGGTGACGCGGCAGGCCAGGGTGTCGTGTTCCCCGCGTAGCCACCGCGGTACGCCGGCTCGCGCTGGCAGGAGCCATGTCGATGGGCCGGGCCAGGTGGCCGACACGCGCTCCAGCAGCGCCTCGTTCAGGGGGCCGATGAAGGGCAGAAGCTGGTCCAGGCGTGCAGCGATCAGGATCAGACCCTTCTGCCAGGGGCGCCCCTTGAGGGCGAGAATGCGTCGCACCGCCCGTTCGTTCCGCGGATGGCAGCCGAGACCGTAGACGGCCTCGGTGGGGTAGGCGACCACGCCACCCCGGCGGATCCGGCGGGCGGCCGCCCGCAGGTCCCGTCCGGATGCCGGTTCAGCCGGCCACGCGTTTCTTGCGGCCGTTGGCTGGACCGCTGCGCCGGCGCCCCTTGCGGGCCGGCGCCTTCTCGATGGCTTCGCGTGCCTGCTCCAGTGTGATCTGGGCGGGGTCCACATCCTTGGGCATGCGGGCGTTCTTCTTGCCATCGGTGATATATGGCCCGTATCGTCCGTTGACCACCTGGATCCCCGCTTCGGGGAATGCCTTGATGATCCGATTGGCGTCGGCTTGCTTCTTTTCCTCGATCCTGGCCAGGGCCTGCTCCAGGGTGATGGTGTGGAGCTCGTCGTCACCGATGGAGACGAACTTGCGCCCGTAGCGGATGTACGGGCCGTAGCGGCCCACGTTCACCTCTACCGGTTCGCCCTCCGGCGTCTCGCCCAGCACCCGTGGCAGTTTGAACAGCTCCAGTGCCTCGTCCAGCGTAATCGTGTCCATCTTCTGCCCCGGGCGCAAGCCGGCGAACCGTGGCTTTTCCTCGTCGTCACGGGTACCGAGCTGGACGAAGGGCCCATATCGACCCATGCGGACGCTCACTTTGCGCCCGGTCTCGGGTTCCACGCCCAGCTCCCGGGCCTGTACCGCTTCCTCCCGGCTCACCGATTCGAACTTGTCCTCCACCAGCTCCTTGAACGGCCCCCAGAACGCCTCGAGTACCGGGACCCAGTTCTTCTCACCACGCGAGATCTGGTCCAGGTCGTCTTCCATGCGCGCAGTGAAGTCGTAGTCCACGTACTTGGGGAAGTGCTGAGTCAGGAATCGGTTGACCACACGACCCACGTCCGTGGGATGGAAGCGTCGGTTCTCCAACTCCGCATACTCGCGATCCTGCAGAGTGGAGATGATGCTCGCATAGGTGGATGGGCGGCCGATGCCGTATTCCTCCAGCGCCTTGATGAGGCTGGCCTCCGTGTAGCGCGGCGGTGGCTCGGTGAAATGCTGTTCGGCGCGGATGTCCTCCAGGGTCACCTCCTCGCCCACGGCCATGGCCGGAAGGAAGCGTTCGTCGCTCTCGGCCTGCTGGTCATCGCGTCCTTCTTGGTACACACGCATGAAGCCGGGCTCGCGCACGTGGGAGCCGGTTGCACGAAAACGGTCTTCCTCGGACCCGCAGGCGAGTTCCACGGCCACCGTGTCCAGGGTGGCGTGGATCATCTGTGAGGCTACGGTCCGCTTCCAGATGAGCTCGTAGAGTCGGGCCTGGTCCCGGTCCAGATGGGCCTTGATCTCTTCCGGCAGGCGCAGCACCGAAGTCGGACGGATGGCCTCGTGCGCTTCCTGGGCATTCTTGGCTGCGGTCTTGTAGCGTCGTGGTTTGGGCGGGAGCAGTTTTGCTCCGTATCGGTCCTCGATGAGCGTGCGGATCTCGGCCACGGCCTCATCGGCAAGGTTCACCGAGTCGGTACGCATGTAGGTGATGAGGCCCACGGGCCCGGCTCCCAGGTCCACCCCTTCATAGAGCTGCTGGGCGATGCGCATGGTGCGGCTGGCCGAGAAGCCCAGCTTGCGTGCGGCCTCCTGCTGCAGCGTGGAAGTGATGAACGGCGCCGAGGGATTGCGCTTGCGCTGTTTCTTTTCCACCGAGGCCACGCGCAGCCGGCCGCCGGCCGCTTGTAGCAGGCGCTCGCGGATGGCCGTGGCCCGGGCCTCGTCGGGAATGTCGAACTGCCTGAGCTTGCGGCCTTCGAGCACTGCGAGCCTGGCCGAAAAGGGCTGTTCGTCCTTGCGGGCGTCGGCCTCGATGGTCCAGTACTCCTGGCGCTCGAAGGCCTCGATCTCTTCCTCGCGCTCGACGATGAGGCGCAACGCCGGGCTTTGCACGCGGCCGGCCGACAGCCCCCGGCGAATCTTGCGCCACAGCAGGGGCGAGAGGTTGAAGCCCACCAGATAGTCCAAGGCCCTGCGGGCCTGCTGGGCATTGACCAGTTCCGTGGAGATCTGACGCGGATGGGCGATGGCCTCTTGGATGGCACGTTTGGTGATCTCATGGAAGACCACGCGGTAGACGGGCTTGTCCCCCAGTGCCCCCTTTTCTTTGAGGAGCTCAAGCAGGTGCCAGGAGATCGCTTCCCCCTCGCGGTCCGGGTCGGTGGCCAGATACAAGGCGTCGGCCTTCTTCAGGGCCCGGGCGATGGCGTTGACGTGCTTCTCGTTGCGCTCGATGGGCTCATAGCGCATGGCGAAGCCCCGCTCCGGATCCACGGCGCCCTCCTTGGGCACCAGATCGCGCACGTGCCCGTAGGAGGCCATGACCTCGTATTCGGGGCCAAGATATTTCTTGATCGTCCGGGCCTTTGCCGGCGATTCTACGATCACCAGATATTTGCTCATGCGTACCGGATGTTGGCAGGGTGGAGTGGGATTCTGTAGCCTCGGGCTGGCCGATGCGAGGCGTTCAGTGCACGAAATCCAGCTCGTCGAGGACGAACTGTTCCAGCCAGCCGGCCGAGGCGTCTTCCTCGGGCAGGTTGTAGAGCACCATCAGCACGAGCCATTTCAGCTGCTCGATCCCGATCTCGGCGGCGTTCAACGCCATGACCCGCTCGATCACCAGCTCGCGCAGGGCGGGGTTCAGGATCCCCCGCTGCTCCAGGAAAACCAGGAATCCATGGCCCTCCCGGCCGAGTTTCGCGAGCTCTCGGGGGTGATAGATGCGCGTGCTGTCCCGAGAGGGCTGCGCCAGGGTTTCCAGATTGGAGAAGTCCTCCAGCCAGTCGAAGGCCTGTTCGATCTCGCGCGAAGGGAAGCCTGCCTCTAGGAGCCGGCCTTCGATGGCCGCGCGATCGTCGTCGGGCTCTAATTCCTCGGCCATGTACCGTTCGAACAGGTACAGGAGCACATCGACCATGGTCTCTTTCATGCGTTCAGTGATCGGTGAGTCTGTAATAGCGGCCGTCACCGGCCATGGCGACCCGGCCTTCGAGTTCGAGTATCAGCAGCATGGAGGAAACCGACTCGACGGTCAATCCGGTGCGTTCCACCAACTCGTCGATGCCGACCGGGTCGAAGCCCATGGCCTCGAGCAGGATGCGGTACTCTGGATCCTCGCCCTTGGTGGGTCCGGGCACCGACCCCGAAGACCGGTTGATGCCCTGGGCGGCGGGTACCGCAACGTTTTGAGCGTCGAATAAGGGCGCGAGTTCCTCCAAGACGTCGGCGGCGGTCTCCACCAGTTTGGCGCCCTGGCGGATGAGCCGATGGCATCCTCGGGCCATGGGATTGTGAATGGATCCGGGTATCGCGAAGACCTCGCGCCCCTGTTCCGCGGCCAGGCGTGCCGTGATCAGGGCGCCACTGCGGCGGCCCGCCTCCACGACCAGGGTGCCCAGCGAGAGTGCCCCGATCAGCCGGTTGCGCCGCGGGAAATGGCCGCGTCGCGGCCCCGTCCCCACCGGGAATTCGGTGACCAGGGCGCCCTGGGCTGCGATGGCATGGGCGAGCTCGCGATGGCGCGCGGGATAGACGCGGTCCGGTCCGGTGGCGGTCACGGCCACGGTGGCGCCGCCGGCCTCCAGCGCGCCGCGGTGCGCGGCTGCGTCGATGCCCAGGGCGAGGCCGCTGGTGATGGTGAGCCCGGCGGCCGCCAGCTCGCGTGCAAATTCGGTGGCGCTGGTGAGGCCTGCAGGCGTAGGGCTGCGCGAGCCCACGATGGCCAGCTGGGGGACCAGCAGCCACTCGGGGTCGCCCACCACGAAGAGCACCGGCGGTGGTGCCGCAGCTTCGCGCAACTGAGGAGGATAGCCGGGATCCGCCCAGGTCAGGATGTGATGGTCGTCCGCCGCCTCCAGCCAAGCCAGGTCCGGATCCGCGAGTCGAGGGTCCGCCTGGGCGATCGCGCGGGCCAGAGGGGCTCCGATCCCGGTCTCGACAAGTGCCCGTTCACCGGCCGCCAAGGCGGCGCCCGGATCGCCAAAACGCTCGCTCAGGGCGGCGAAATTGGCCGGGCCGATGCCCGGCACACGCCAAAGCGTGAGCCAGTCACGGATTGGTGGCGACAAAGCCTTCCTTGATCGGAACCGCTGCGTGCACGACCAGGGCGTAGCTGACCTGGTCCAACGCCGCGTAGACGAGTGCCAGTCCGGCCCGTTCGGCGGGCAACCGGATGGGACGACGCCAGGACCTGCCCCGCGGGTCCACGGCCGTTTCGCTAGCATTGTACAGCGCGACGACTGCACCTCGGTCAAGACCGTCCTCGGTACCCTTGTCCAGGACCACGATCTGTAAGGCCCCCACTTGGCTGAGCGCATCCGTGAGGGCCACCACGTGGCCGGTGATCCGGCGCCTCGGAGGGTGTGGGAAGTAGTCGGCCGTGGGGCGGGGCTCGAGCCGGACGAGCGCATCTCCCGGCAGGGCCTCCGTGCTCGAGAGGCGGAAGTTGAGGGTGGCCGGGTCACCGGGACGGGTCACCGTCGCCACGCCCACGTGACTGGTCTTCTCGCCCAGGTAGTCTCCAGTTCCTGCTTCGTAGAGCGCGCCCTCGGGGCGGATGAGGTGATATTCCTGACCGGGGACCGTGTCTGCTGGCAGTCCAACGGCGTACAGCGTATCCGTGGCGCCATAGATCAGCCGGTTGTCTTCGCCACTGACGATGTACGGCAACCGGGTGAGCGTCTGCCGGTCCAAGACTACGGGGCGTACGAGGAAGGCGATGATGGCGCCGATCGGTACGCGCTGCGCCTCCTGGGCGATGGGCTCCACACGCACCCGCGGCTCGAGCTTCACCGTGGGCAGCCGTCCTGGGGCCCCCTGAACGCTCGGGGGTGGGGGCGCACTTTGACGTAGGCGAGGGCCTCCAGTGACTTGGATCACGGGGTGCCCGTCCTCCTGGCTCAGGGTCACCACATCGCCCGGATAGAGGTGGTCGGGATCGGCCAAGTCAGGGTTTGGCCGCCACACGGCCTCCCACTGCCACGGATCCCGAAGGAACTTGGAGGCCACCAGCCACACCGTGTCTCCGGATTGCACGACGTAGGTCTTGGGCGCGCCGACCGCCAGTGCCACCGGGGCCACCTCCTGCTGCGGCTCCACCGCCCCTTGGGTCTGGTGTGGCTCTGGGGTGCTGCAGCCGCCCAAGGCCAGTGCTGCAGCCAAGGCGCAGCCGGCCAGGCGCGTGATCCGGGAACCTGCCCGGTTGCTGTGGGTGCCGTTGAATCGCTCGGGATCGGGTGCGGATGATTCGGGCGACGCCATGTTTCCCCCGGTCGGTTTGTCTCGGCGCCCCGCGTTCCCACCGCACGGCGACTTGCGGGAACCTGTACGCGGCGCAGCGGTCGTTATTGAAATGAATGGGATCCGCTTTCGGGAAGGGCCCGGTTCGTGGGTCGGATCCTTCCTGAGGCCACGATCCGCCACGGTGCGGGTATGGTAGCGAGGCGGTCCGCGCACTGTAAAATGGACTGCGAGCTTCCGCTACGGCATGCTGCCTTCCATTCCGAAACCTGACGAACCATGGCCATCCTCGACATTCTACATTTCCCCGATCCACGGCTGCGGCGTCGCGCGGCGCCTGTTGCGCAGGTGGACGATGCCATCCGACAAACGGTCGACGACATGTTCGAGACCATGTACGCGGCCCCGGGCATCGGCCTGGCCGCGGTGCAGGTGAACATTCCCAAGCGCATCATCGTCATCGACATCTCCGAAGAAAAGGATCAGCCACTGTGCCTGATCAATCCGGAGATCCTCTCGCGCGAAGGAACCGAGGAGATGGACGAGGGTTGTCTCTCTGTCCCCGGCATCTATGAGAAGGTGCAGCGGGCCGAGCGGATTCGTGTGCGGGCGCTGGACCGGGAGGGCACACCCTTCGAGCTGGAGGCCGACGGCCTGTTGGCCGTCTGCGTCCAGCATGAGATCGACCATCTGGACGGCAAGCTCTTCGTGGACTACCTCTCACCCGTCAAGCGCGAGCGCATTCGCAAGAAGCTGGAGAAACAGCGCCGTCACAAGGCGCCGGCGCCGGCCGCCCCCGCCGGCGCCGCCATCTGACCGCCCTCCGCGGGCCTGCCACGCGTGTTGCGTACCGTCTTCGCCGGGACGCCGGAGTTTGCCTTGCCCGCGCTGCGGGCGGCCCTACAAGCCACGCACGTGCTCGCCGTGTACACGCAGCCCGATCGGCCCGCCGGGCGCGGCCGAAGGCTGCGTGTCAGTCCGATCAAGGTGGCCGCCTTGGAGGCCGGCGTGCCGGTGTACCAGCCCGCACGGCTGCGTGATCCCGGGGTGATCGAGGGATTGCGCGCACTGGCGCCGGATCTGCTGGTGGTGGCGGCCTTTGGGCAGATCCTTCCACCGGCGGTATTGGATCTCCCGCGCCTGGGATGCATCAACGTACACGCCTCGCTCCTGCCCCGGTGGCGAGGTGCAGCGCCGATTCAACGTGCAGTGCTCGCCGGCGACCGGCGCAGCGGGATCACCATCATGCAGATGGACGCAGGGTTGGACACCGGGGACATCCTCTTGCAACGGGCGCTGGCGCTTGCGGCACAGGAGACGGCGGGCAGCCTGCACGACCGCCTGGCCGTTCTGGGCGGCGAGACCCTCGCCCAAGCCTTGGCGGCCCTGGGGGGGCCGGGCCTGCAGCCCGTGCCCCAGGACCCCTCGCGCGTCACCTACGCGCCCAAGGTGCAGCGGGCCGAGGCCGAGATCGACTGGAGTTGCAGCGCCGAGGCCATCGACCGCAGTGTGCGGGCGTTCAATCCCTGGCCGGTGGCGCGCACGCGCTGGCACAGGCGGGACCTACGCATCTGGGCGGGCGTGCCGGAACCGCGGAGCACGCCGGCCAGCCCCGGACAGGTCCTGGCGGCCGATGCTGCGGGGATCCGTGTCGCCTGTGGCACAGGTCAGCTGCGGATCACGCGTGTGCAGCTCCCCGGCGGGCGCCCCATGAGTGCGGAGGCCTTCCTGGCCGGACATCACATCGCTGGCGAACGCCTGCCTTCGTGAGCTCATGACCCCCTCGCTTAGGGTTCGCGTGCTGCGGCGCCGCCCGTTGCCGCCCAGGGCGGCGGGGAGTCCGCTCGGGAAGCGGCCCATGCCTGGCGCATGAACGGCTCGAGTCCGAAGGCGGCGGCTCGGCGGCTCGCTGCGGCCCATGCCCTGGTGCGTGTGGTGGAGGGGGGGCGTGCCCTGCCTGCCGCGTTGCGCGCTGCGGCACCGGAGGAACGGGGCTGGGTGCAGGAGATGGCCTACGGCGTCTGCCGCTGGTATTACAGGCTGCAGGCGATGCTGGATCCGCTGCTCCGGCGTCCCTTGCGCAAACGGGACGCACCGGTGCGCATGCTGTTGCTCATCGGGCTCTACGAACTGGAGATCCTGGGGCACCCGCCGCATGCCGTAGTCCATGAGTCGGTGGCCAGTGCGGGGCGGCTGCGCCGGCCCTGGGCGGGCGGCCTGGTCAATGCCGTGCTGCGTGGCTGGCTACGCCAGCGCGAGCGGCTCCTTCCGGGGCTGGAAGCCGATCTGCAAGCCCGCACGGCGCACCCGCTGTGGCTGGTGGAGCACCTGCGATCCGCATGGCCAGCGCAGTGGATGCGGATCTGCGAGGCAGGGCTCGAGCGGCCGCCCATGACGCTGCGCGTCAATCTCGCACGCACAGACCGGGATGCCTATTGCCGGCGCCTGCGCGAGGCCGGGCTCCAGGCCCGCCCCTTGGCCGGGCTGCCAGCGGCTCTGGTTCTGGAGCGACCCGTGGGCGCCGAGGACCTGCCCGGTTTTTCTCAGGGGCTGGTCAGTGTGCAAGACGCGGCGGCCCAACTGGCGGCACCGATCCTCGATGCGAGCGCGGGAATGCGCGTGCTGGACGCCTGCGCGGCTCCGGGAGGCAAGACCGCGCACCTGCTGGAGGCTGCGGGCGGCCGGTTGGATCTGCTGGCCCTGGACCGTGAACCGGCACGCCTGCACCAGCTGAACGCGACCTTGCATCGCCTGGGCTGGCAGGCCGAGTCACGGGTCGCCGATGCCGGGGCGCCCGAGCGTTGGTGGGACGGGCGGCCGTTCGATCGCATCCTGCTCGACGCCCCGTGCTCGGCTACGGGAGTCATTCGGCGCCAGCCCGATGTGAAGTTGCACCGCTGCCCGGAGCAGATCCCAAGGCTTGTGGAGCGCCAGCGCCACCTGCTGGAGTCCTTGTGGGGGACCCTGGCGCCCGGAGGGCGTCTGCTCTATGCCACGTGTTCGGTGTTGCCCGCCGAGAACGCCGAGCAGATCCGGTGGTTTCTCGGCACCCATGCGGACGCGCGGGCCGTGGCGGCCGTTGCGGGACCGGTGGAGGTTCGGGCCGGGGGCACGCAGATCCTGCCCGGAACACACGAAATGGATGGTTTTTACTACGCGCTGTTGGAAAAACGCAACACATAGGGCGCGCACGGCGCTATCATTGG
The DNA here is from genome assembly GCA_027030565.1 of Gammaproteobacteria bacterium. Taxonomy (GTDB): domain Bacteria; phylum Pseudomonadota; class Gammaproteobacteria; order JAJDOJ01; family JAJDOJ01; genus JALVEU01. The sequence goes on from JALVEU010000146.1 coordinate 8,860, forward strand.
CATGGAGCAGCCGGTTGGCCCGGCCCGGAGAACTGCCCGAGCACGGAGCTTCGAGGTGTACGCACGTCTGATGATCGTCGTCCTGGGCTGCCTTGCCATCGTCGGCGTGGCCGGGCAGGAACCGGCGGTGCGACACCTGCGGGTGTATCTGGAACAGGGGCGCTACTATGTCGATGCGGACGTGCAGCTCGCCCTCACCCCCGCGGTGCGGGAGGCGTTGCACAATGGCATCGGTCTGGTGTTCGAGGTTCGCGCGGAGGTCAAGCGCGAAAACATCATGGTGCCCGACTCGCTGGTCGGCAAGTACAGACGCCGGTACTGGCTCGAATACCGGCCTCTTCTCGAGCGCTACGTGGTCACCGAACTCGGCAGCGGGGCGGTGCATACCGATCTGCGACTGCGCGACGCGTTGGCCGCCATCGGGCGGGTGCGCCGGTGGTCCCTGGTGGAGAAGGACAAGCTCGACCCTCGCCATACCTACTACGTGCGTGTGCGTGGAGAGCTGCTGCTCAGCGAGCTGCCGCTGCCCCTGCAGCTGCACGCCTACGTGCGGCCGAGTTGGTGGATCTCCACCGGCTGGCGCGAGGTGCCTTTACGCTGAGCCGATCCCCGATGCGCAGGCTGCCCTTGTTCGCAGGACTCTTTCTGCTCCTGCTGCTCCTGTTGTTCCTAATGGGCCGGGTCAGTGGGAGCGCCGAGCAGTTCGAACGGTACTACATCGCGCTGCTGGCGGCCAACGGGTTGTTCCTGGTCGTGCTGTTGCTGGCCATCGGCGCCAATGTGGTGCAGCTCATCCGCCGCCTGCTGCAGCATGCGCCGGGCTCGCACCTCACCTTGCGGATGACGCTGGCTTTCGTGGTCTTCGCCGTGGCGCCGGCGGCCGTGGTCTATCTGTTTTCGCTGCAGATGCTCCAGCGTGGTATCGACAGCTGGTTCGACGTCCAGGTGGAAGAGGCGCTCGAGGACGCGCTGGAGCTGAGCCGGGCCTCGCTCGACTTGATCATGCGCGAGTACCTGGCCGAGACGATGAACGCCGCGCGCCGCCTGGAGCGTGTGCCCGACAGTGCGGCGGCGCTGGTGTTGAGTGATCTCATGAAGGAGACCGGAGCCATGGAGTTGACCCTGCTGGCGGCCAACGCCCGGATCATCGCCTCCAGCCGCGACTTGGCCGAGTCCCTCGTGCCGCGGCTACCCGGTGAGGCGATCCTGCGCCTGGTGGCCCAGGGCGATCGTTACGTGGGCCTGGACCCCTCTCCGGACGGCGCGCTGCATGTACGGGTCGTGCTGCCCGTGGCGCCTTCCACGGTGAATCCACAGGCTCGGATCCTGCAGGCGTTGTATCCGCTGCCGGAACGCATCGGCACGCTGACCGAGCGCGTACAGAAGGCCGTCGGCCGCTACAACCAGTTGTTGTATCTGCGCAGGCCCCTGAAACAATCGTTCATGCTCACGCTCTCGCTGGTGCTGCTGCTGGCCGTGCTGTTCGCCGCCTGGGCGGCCTTCCAGTGGGCCCAGCGACTGCTGGAGCCGATCCGGGAGCTGGCGCGGGGTACGCGCGCCGTGGCGCGCGGGGAGTACGGCGAGCGGCTCGCGGTCTCGCGGCTGGACGATCTGGGCATGCTCCTGCAGTCGTTCAACGAGATGACCGAACGTCTGGCAGAGGCACGGGAGGCCGCCGAGGCGAGTCAACGGCTGGTCGAGCGCCAGCGTGCCTACCTGGAGACCCTGCTGGAGAACCTTTCCAGTGGGGTGGTGAGTCTGGACCCACAGGGGCGGCTGCGCACCCTCAATCGCGCGGCGGCGCAGATCCTCGGCGTCCGTGCGCCAGAACGACTCATCGGCCGAGACATCGAAACGTTGCGCCGCGGCAACGACACCTTCGCCTTGTTCATCGATCAGCTGGCCGCGCAGCTGCACGGGGCGGACGAGGAGTGCCACATCCAGCTGGCCCTCCAGGGCAAGGAAGGGCGCAAGATCGTCATGTGCCACGGGGTGCGGTTGCCCACCGGCGGACAGGTGATCGTGTTCGACGATGTCACCGCGCTGATCCAGGCTCAGCGCGACGCCGCCTGGGCCGAAGTGGCGCGCCGGCTGGCCCATGAGATCAAGAATCCGCTCACGCCCATCCAGCTCTCCGCAGAACGTTTGAGGCGCAAGCTGCTCGGCAAGCTGGGGGCCGAGGAGGCCCGCATCCTGGATCGGGCCACGCAGACGATCGTGGCCCAGGTGGAAGCCATGAAATCCATGGTCAACGCGTTCGGTGAGTATGCGCGCCAGCCACGCGGGGAAGTGGGCATGGTGGACGTGAACCAGCTGGTGCGCGACGTGGCGGAGTTGTACCGGGCCAACGCCGCCGGGGCCCGCCTGGAGCTGGATCTCGCGCCCGAGTTGCCCAAGGTGCGGGCCGACGCCGACCGACTGCGTCAGGTGCTGCACAATTTGTTCAATAATGCGCTGGAGGCCCTGGGCGAACGGGGGGATGGCTGGGTGCGCGTGGTCACCCGGGGGTCGGCCGACGGGGAGGCCGTGGAGGTGGAGGTGAGCGACAACGGGCCGGGTATCCCCGAGGAGATGCTCGAACGGCTCTTCGAACCCTATGTGACCAGCAAGAGCCGGGGCACGGGGCTGGGGCTGGCGATCGTCAAGAAGATCGTGGAGGAGCATGGAGGCACGGTCTGGGCCGAGAATCGGCCCGAGGGCGGCGCCCGGCTGGTGATCCGCCTGCCTGCGGCGCGCTGAACAGGTTTTTTCGAACGTTTTGGGAGTTCAGGACGCATGACAGGGAAACACATTTTGGTCGTCGACGACGAACCCGACATCCGCGAGGTCGTCAAGGACATCCTGGAGGACGAGGGCTACGAGGTTTCCACGGCCGCCAATGCGGCCGAGGCCCGTGAACGCCGCCGTCAGCGCAAGCCGGATCTCATCCTCCTGGACATCTGGATGCCGGACCTGGACGGGATCAGCCTGCTCAAGGAATGGAAGGAGGCCGGAGGCCTGCCGTGTCCGGTGGTGATCATGTCCGGCCACGGGACCGTGGAGACGGCGGTGGAGGCCACACGGCTGGGTGCATACGACTTCATCGAAAAGCCGCTGACCACGGCCAAGCTCCTGCTCACGGTGAAGCGCGCGCTGGAGGCCGAGCAGCTCGCCCGCGAGAACCTGGGGTTGCGCCAGCAGGCGGTGATCGTTTCCGAGCCCGTGGGCTCGAGTCCGGTGATGCAGGCCCTGCGCGATCAGGCCCGGCGCGTGGCCCAGCATGACACCTGGGTGCTCATCAC
>JALVEU010000147.1 GCA_027030565.1 Gammaproteobacteria bacterium
CGTACCTGGTCAACGAGATCCGCTTCGCGGCCTTGGCCGAGCGCCCGCTCAAGGTCGACTCGCTGCGGGACCTCACGGGCATGCGCGTGGGCGTCGTGCGCGACTACGCCTATGGGGAGCCCCTGGACAGCGCGGACTACGTGGTGAAGGTTCCGGCCAACCACCTGCTCCAGAACCTGTTGCGCCTGGTGAACCGACAGATCGACGTGACCCTGGACGATACGCGGGCGATCCGCTGGCAGCTCGACAACTTCCTGGTACACAGCAAGCAGCGGATCGTACTCCTCGACCCGCCCTATCGCACGCGCAAGCTCTTCGTGGCGATGCACCGCAGCGTGCCCGACCACAAACGCGTCCTGTCCGACTTCAACCGCGGTCTGACCGCCATGCGGAAGGACGGCACCTATCAGCAGATCCTGGAGCAATTCGATGCACACTGACACGCACCCCACGCGGCCTTTGCGCCCCCTCTTCTGGACCACGGTGCTCTTGCTGGGCCTGTTCTGGAGCCAGGCTCCGGTTCGCGCCGACGACGCCGTAGAGGCCAGAGCCCTGGTGGAGAAGGCCAAGGTCACTCTGGAGAACTTCCTCGCCGACGAGAACCTCACCTGGTTCCACGACAACGTTGGCAAGGCCAAGGGGGTGCTCATCGTCCCGCAGCTTCTCAAAGGGGGCTTCTTCCTGGGTGCATCCGGTGGCAGCGGCGTGTTCCTGGTGCGCGACGAAACGACCGGGCAGTGGAGCTACCCGGCCTTCTACACCATGGGTGCCGTGAGCTTCGGATTGCAGATCGGCGCCCAGGCTGCCGAGGTCGTCCTCGTGGTGACCACCGAGAAAGGGGTGGACGCCTTCCTGAGCAACAAGTTCCAGCTGGGGGCCGACGTGGGTGTGGCCGCCGGTCCCGTGGGTGCCGGAGCTCAGGCCGCCACCGCGGATATCCTCTCCTTCGCACGCGCAAAGGGCCTGTATACGGGGATCTCGGTGGAGGGTGCCGTGATCGCGGTCCGCGACGGTCTCAACGCCGCCTACTACGGCCGCGAGGTGAGCCCCGTGGGCATCCTCGTCAAACAGATGGTGGTGAACCGCCACGCCGACCCGCTGCGGCAGGTCCTCATGCGGCTGCGCAACCGCTAGCGAGCAGGGACCGAGCCCGCCTGACGATCGGTGGGCTCAGTCCTCATGACAAGCCGCCTGCTGCTCCGGGCGCTCCATGCCACAGCGCCAGCAGACGTCGAACGCCGGACCGAGACACTCCCCACAGCCCGGACACCGCCAGGCATGCGCACCATCGTGGTGCTGGCGCGTCTCCCGCTGCAGGGCCTCCAGGAGGCGCCTTGCGGGCGCCAGGTCCCGGTCTTCGATGACCCAGACCTCCGGCCAGCATTCCGCGGGTGGGATCTCTCCGGCGGCACCGGCGAGAAACTGGTTGCGGACCACGTGCGGGATGCCGCGTTCGCGCAGTGCCTCGACCAGTAGTGATCGCAGTAGCAGATCGGGACCGGCGTACAGGCGCTTCATCGTGCGAACACCGCCTCTGAGTCCCGGAAGGCCTTGAACTCCAGCACGTTCCCGCTGGGATCGCGCACGAAGAAGACCCCCTGCTCGCCGGGTCGCCCCCGAAAACGCACCGTAGGCTCGATGAGGAACTCGACCCCGCGGCGGCGCAGGCGATGGCCCAATGCCTCCCACTCACCCCAGGACAGAATCAGGCCGAAATGCGGCACCGGGATGTCACGCCCGTCCACGGGATTGGTGCCGCGTACCGCGGTGGACTCTTCCACCAGATGGGCCACGATTTGATGCCCATAGAGGTCGAAATCCACCCAGCGCCGGTCGGACCGGCCCTCCGGACAGCCCAACAGCCCCCCATAGAACGCACGCGCCGCCGCCAGGTCGTGCACCGGAAACGCCAAGTGGAACCGGGGCCGCCGGGCGGTGCTCACGGCTCACGAACGATCCGCAGCTCGGTGCGATAGTTCTCGCGGGCGATCCGGTTCCATTCCCCGGCCCGCATGCCGGAACCCGAGGCCATGGGCACCTCCACGCGCGGTGCGTCGGTGCCGTGGTGCACCAGCCGCAGACGCAGCTGTCCCGAGTTCAGCGCTGGATCCGTGGCCAGGAACTCGGCAAAGGCCAACGACTGTTCGGTATCCGGGCGCAACACCATCTCGCAGGCATAGAGGGCCGTGTTTTCCGGCGGCCATGTGAGGCGGTCGCCGTGGGTTCGCCGCAGGCAGAAACGCGCCGCGTGGGTGTGCAGCTCCAGTGTCGCCTTCAATCCCGAATCGGCCAAGCGGCGCACGGTGCCCTGCAGGAGTCGCAACGTGTGGGTGCCGAGCATGGGTTCGTCGTAGGGGACCTGCCCATTGGCGTTGTAGAGCCACTCCACCGCCTGCAGGAGGGCGCCGGGAACCTGCGGATTCGTGGTCTGCGACCCACCCTCGCGCACGAGAGTCCCGGTGTCGGCCTCTGCGCTGGCCACGAGCCCGTCGTTTCGCGGATTCCCCCCTTGGGACGGCCCTGCGCCCGCCAAAAGGACGCCCGGATCGACACCCGCCGATCCTACCGGGCCGCGGTCCACCATGCGAGGCAACAGCCCGACCAGTGCCACCGCCAACGCCATACCAGCCAGTGCCAGGGCCCAGGTGACACGGCGATCCGGCTCGCGTTGCTCCTCCATGGCCTCCACCACCGCCGCATATCGCCGCACCGACTCACCAGCAGCCTCGTGTGCAACCTGCTGGGCGAGGCGTCCGAACTCGCTGCGCAGACGTGCGCGCAGGGCGCTCAGCAGCGGCTCCACGGCCCCGCGGATGGAGCCGGGATCGACTTCCACGCGCACAGGCGACGTCGGAGCCGGTGGCCGCCGGCGCCGCGGAGGGGCGGCCTCCTCGACGACCCGTGGAGTGCGGGCGGCCTCCGCTGTACGCGGCACCTGTGCCGTCCGACGGGGCGCCGAGCCCTCGCCCGCCTCGTCTTCCGGCACCAGATGCAGGTCGCGCAGGACGTTGAGCAGCTCTACCGGCTTGACCTCCTTGCTGATCACGCCGACCGCACCCAGTGCACGAGCCTCGCTCACGTACACCGCGCCGCCCTTGGAGGTGTACATCATGATCGGAATCATGGCCGTGGAGGGATCGTCCTTGATGACCTTGAGCGCCTCCAGACCGTCCATCCCGGGCATGAGATGATCCATGAAGATCACATCCGGATGGGAGGTCTTGAGCTGCTCCAAGGCGTCCTCGGCCGAAACCGCGGTATCCACCAGGAGGCCGTGGCTCTCCAGCATGCGCTTGAGGATCACCCGCGCGGTGGCCGAATCATCCACCACCAGGGCACGCTTGCGGCCCCCCGCACGACGCTCGGCCAACGAACTCACCGGATTCTGCACCATGGCCACTGCTCCTGTTCACTATGGATGCCCGTGCTCATCCGGGGCGGCGAGTGC
>JALVEU010000148.1 GCA_027030565.1 Gammaproteobacteria bacterium
GGGCTGTACGCGCTGCATCGAGGCCTGCCCGGCCGAGGCGATCCGTCCGCAGGGCGAGAAGATCGAGGTGGAACCCCACTTGTGTCAGGGGCTGGGGGCCTGCAATGCGGTCTGTCCCACGGGGGCTCTGCGCTACGGGTTTCCCGAGCTCGGCGAGGTCATGACGTACGTTCGCAGGCTCCTGCGCGGCTTCCGGCAGCAGGGGGGCGAGCGCCCGGTCGTCCTGTTCCACGATGCCGAGGAAGGGGGCGAGGCGCTGCGTGCCATGGCTGGGCGGCTCGACGAGGCGGTGTTGCCCGTGGCGGTGGAGGAGGCCGGTTCTCTGGGGCTGGAGGCCTGGCTCGCCACGCTGGCCTATGGGGCATCGGCCGTAGCCGTGCTGCTCCCCCCTGGGGCCGGCGGGCGCCTGCGCGAGGCGCTGGCCGGGCAGACCGAAGTGGCTCGTGCGTTGCTGGCCGGGCTTGGCCACGAGCCCCAGCGTGTGGCCTTGGTGGAGGCCGACGAGGCGCTGCCGCAGACCCTCACCGCGCTGGGGGATTGGTCCGAACTGCCGGCCGCTGAGTTCGCCGTGATGGGGAGCAAACGCGATGCACTGCGTCTGGTGCTGGATCACCTGGCCCGACACGGCCGGCCGGCCGGCCGGTTCGTGGCCCTGCCGGAACAGGCTCCGTTCGGCACGGTGGTGGTGGATGCGGCGCGATGCACCCTGTGCATGTCTTGCACCTCGGCCTGTCCGGTCTCCGCCCTGCAGGCGGGTGGCGAGGTGCCGCGCCTGTCGTTCGTGGAATGGAACTGCGTGCAGTGCGGCCTGTGCGTGGCCACGTGCCCCGAGGATGCCCTGGGTCTGCAGCCGCGTCTGGATCTGGATACCGAGGCGCGGACGCGCCCCCGGGTCCTGTTGGAGGAGGCCCCGTTCCACTGCGTCGTCTGCGGCAAGCCCTTCGCCACCCAGGCCGTGATCCGCAACATGCGTGAACGACTCGCCGGCCATCCCATGTATCGCGAACCGGACGCCCTGCGCAGGTTGGAGATGTGCGGGGACTGCCGGGTGAAGGACCTGTTCGCCTCCGAGGCCTGAGCCGCACCCGGGACGGGGCGAATGGCCTGGATGGACCAGCCGACTGTCCCAAATTGTCCCGGCCTTCGCGCGGCCATGACCGTCCAGTACGTCCGTTGGCGTCCCGGCCGGCGATTTTCCCGCGGAGATTGGCACCCCCCATGCAACAACTTTGAAGCGCGATGCCCCTGGAGGAGCCGATGATTTCGTCACCCTCTGCCTTGGAAGCCGAGTCACTGGCGCGCCGCACCGACGCGGACGCCGACGAGGCCTGTGCGCTGCGCGGCCGGACCTGGGCCCTGTTGGGTGCCCTGCTCGCCCGGCCGCCCGATGCACGGCTTCTGGAAGCGCTTCGGCAGGTGCCGGCCGAGCCGGCTGGGGACGGAGACATGGAGGCCGCCTGGGCGGGCCTCGCCTTGGCCGCTGGACATGCCGACCCGCCGTCTCTGGACGACGAGTACCACGCCCTGTTCATTGGGGTCGGACGCGGCGAGACGGTGCCCTACGCCTCGTGGTACCTCACGGGGCTCCTCATGGAGAAGCCGCTGGCTTTGCTGCGCCGGGATCTGGCACGCCTGGGCATCGAACGGTCCCCGGAGGTGTGCGAGCCGGAGGACCACGCTGGGGCGCTGTGCGAGAGCATGGCACTGCTGGTGGACGACCCCGACGTGGTGGCGGACACGGAGCGGGGCTTCTTCGAGACCCATATCGACCCGTGGCTGGGACGGTTTTTCGAGGATCTCTCCCGGGCACCTTCGGCACGCTTCTATGCACCGGTGGCCGTTCTGGGCCAAAGATTCCTGGCGTTGGAGCGGCGTTATTTCTCACTGCCGGAATGAGGCGCGAGGCGGAGCGATGAGGGGTGTGCCGCGCCGTGTCCCGAAGCAGAGGCCCCACGGCCTACGATGTCCGGAGCGAACGAACGAGGAGATGGAGGAGCAGGCATCATGAAACTCAAGAAGCGAACCAATGGCGCGCCAGGCTTTGGCGCATCCACGGCGCTCGGTCAGGTGCTTGCGGGTGTGACCCTGGATCGCCGCAGCTTTCTCAAGCGCTCCGGGCTGGCCGTGGGCGGGGCGGCGCTGGTGGCCGGTTTCAGCGGTGGCATGGTGCGCAGGAGCCGCGCGGCCGACGCGCAGGCCGAGGCGCCCCAGTCCGGCAAGGTGGAGATCCGCAAGAGCATCTGCACCCACTGCTCGGTGGGTTGCGGTGTGGTCGCCGAGGTGCAGAACGGCGTGTGGGTCGGTCAGGAGCCGGACTTCGATTCCCCCTTCAACCTGGGCGGACACTGCGCCAAGGGCGCCTCCGTGCGCGAGCACGGCATGGGGGAGCACCGGCTCAAATACCCCATGAAGCTGGTCGACGGCAAGTGGAAGCGCCTGTCCTGGGATCAGGCCATCGACGAGATCGGCGACAAGCTGTTGGAGATCCGGGAGCAGTCAGGGCCGGATGCCGTGTACTGGCTGGGGTCGGCCAAGCACAACAACGAGCAGTCCTACCTGTTCCGTAAGATGGCCGCGCTGTGGGGCACCAACAACGTGGACCACCAGGCGCGCATCTGTCATTCCACCACCGTGGCCGGGGTGGCCAACACCTGGGGCTACGGGGCCATGACCAATTCCTACAACGACATGCACAACTGCAAGGCCATGTTCTTCATCGGCTCCAATGCGGCCGAGGCCCATCCCGTGGCCATGCAGCACATCCTGCGGGGCAAGGAGAACGGGGCCAAGATGATCGTGGTCGATCCCCGCTTCACGCGCACCGCGGCCCATGCCGATCACTTCATTCGCATCCGTCCGGGCACCGACGTCCCACTCATCTGGGGTGTGCTCTGGCACATCTTCGAGAACGGCTGGGAAGACAAGGAGTACATCCGCAAGCGGGTCTGGGGCATGGACCGGGTGCGTGCAGAGGTGGCCAAGTGGAATCCCAAGGAGGTCGAACGGGTCACCGGTGTGCCCGAGGCCGAGGTCCTGAAGGCCGCCAAGATCATGGCCGAGAATCGGCCCGGGACCATCGTCTGGTGCATGGGCGGCACCCAGCACACCATCGGCAACAACAACACGCGGGCCTACTGCATCCTGCAGCTGGCCCTGGGCAACATCGGTGTTTCCGGGGGCGGCGCCAACATCTTCCGGGGACACGACAATGTGCAGGGTGCCACGGACCTGGGCGTGCTCTCGCATACGCTGCCCGGTTACTACGGTCTGTCGGAGGGGGCTTGGAAACACTGGTGTCGGGTCTGGGATCTGGACTTCGAATGGGTGAAGTCCCGCTTCGCCCAGGAGAAGGTCGAAGGCGACAAGGGCAAGCCGGTGCATCCCATGAACTACAAGGGCATCCCGGTCTCACGCTGGATCGACGGGGTATTG
>JALVEU010000149.1 GCA_027030565.1 Gammaproteobacteria bacterium
CAGTCATGAGTACCGGACGCAGGCGCAGCTCCGCGCCCTTGCGCACCGCATCACCTACGGACAGGCCCTTCTCGCGCAGCTCGTTGATGAAGGAGATGAGCACGATGCCGTTGAGCATCGCCACGCCGAACACCGCAATGAAGCCGATGGCCGAGGGCACCGAGAGATATTGCCCGCTGATCCACAGGGCCACCAGGCCGCCGATGGTGGCGAAGGGCACGTTGGCGATGATGAGCGTGGCGTACTTGACCGAGTTGAAGGCCGTATACAGCAGCACGAAGATGAAGAAGATGGTCACGGGCACGATGATGGACAGGCGCTTCAAGGCCCGTTGCTGGTTCTCGAAGGCCCCGCCCCACTCGATCCAGTAGCCGGGCGGCAGGTCCACCTGCTTGGCGATGGCCGCGTCGGCCTCGCGCACGAAGCCGTCCACGTCGCGCCCGCGCACGTCCATCTGGATCACCGCGTAGCGCTGGAGCTGCTCGCGGCGCACGAAGGAGTAGCCCTCGGCCACGCTCACGTCGGCCACCCGCGAAAGCGGCACGATGCCGCCCGAGGGCGTGCGCAGCGGAATCCGCTCGATGGCCTCCACCGAGGCCTTGGAGGCATCGTCCAGGCGCGCGGTGATGTCGAAGCGCTTGACCCCGTCGATGAGCGTGCTCACCGGCTCGTTGCCGATCCCGGTGCGCACCACGGTGAGCACGTCGTCGGCGTTGAGCCCGTAGCGGGCCAGGGCGTCGCGGTCCACCCGGATGCGGATCTGCGGCTTGCCCAGGTTGGCCTCCAGCGACAGGTCGGCTACCCCCGGCACGCCAGCGATCACGTCCTTGATCTCGGCCGAGAGCCGGTCGAGCTCCGCCAGGTCCGGACCGTAGATCTTGGCCGCCAGGGTGGCGCGCACGCCAGAGATGAGCTCCTCCACCCGCATCTGGATGGGCTGGGTGAAAGCGATCACCGCGGTGGGCACGGTCTCCTCCAGCTTCTCGCGCATGGCGTCGGCCAGTTCCTCGATGGAGCGGGTCCACTGGGACTTGTCGGTGAGCCCCGTGTAGATCTCCATGTAGTTGACGTCGGCCGTCTCGCCCTTCTCGGCACGGCCGATCATGGCGATGGTGGTGGTCACTTCGGGAAACCCCGCCAGCGCCCGCTCGATCTCCTTGGAGATCTCGATGGACTCTTCCAGCGAGGTGGAGGGGATGGAGGTCACCCGCCACATGATGGACCCTTCCTGGAGCTGGGGCATGAACTCCTTGCCCAGCAGCGGGAAGAGCGCCAGGGCCCCCAGGAGCGCCGCGGCCGCCAGCGTCACCACCGTCTTCTTGTGGCCCAGGCACCAGCCGAGCACCGGCAGGTACAGTGCCTTCAGCCCCCGCACCAGCCAGGTGTCGCGCTCCTCACGCGGCTTGAGGATCAGCGCCGCCAGCACCGGGATCAGGGTGAGCGTCAAGATCAGCGAGCCGGCCATGGCGAAGCTGATGTTGAAGGCCATGGGCTTGAACAGCTTGCCCTCCAGGCCCTGCAGCGCGAACAGGGGCAGGAACACCACGATGATGATGAGGATGGCGAAGGCGATGGGATTGGCCACCTCGCGGGCGGCGGCCAGCACGGCGGCGGTGCGGTCCACCGGCCCGCCCGCGGCCCGGCGCTCGGCCAGGATGCGGAAGGCGTTCTCCGTCATCACCACCGCCCCGTCCACCATCATGCCGATGCCGATGGCCAGCCCCGCCAGCGACATGAGGTTGGCCGAAAGCCCCGCCTGCTCCATGAAGATGAAGGCGATGAGCATGGCCAGCGGCAGGGCGGCGATCACCACCAGGGCCGAGCGCAGCTCGCCCAGGAACAGGAACAGCACGATGGCCACCAGGATCGAGCCCTCGATGAGCGCCCGCTCGGCCGTGGACACCGCCTTCTCCACCAACTCGGTGCGCTCGTAGACGGGCTCCACCTTCACCCCCTCAGGCAGGGTGGACTCGACGATGGCCATCTTGTCCTTGACGGCCTCGACCACATCGGCCGCGTTGGTGCCGATGCGCGACAGGGCCATGCCCAGCACCACCTCCCGGCCATCGCGGGTCACCGCCCCGAAGCGCAGGGCAGGCCCCTGGCGGATGTCGGCCACGTCCTCCAGGTAGACGGGCGTTCCGTCCTCCACCTTGAGCACGATGCGCCCGAGATCCTTCTCACCATGCACCAGGCCCAGCCCGCGCACCAGATACTGCTCCGGGCCCAGGTCGATGAACTGGCCACCCACCTGGCGGTTGTTGGCCTCGATGGCCTCCATCACCTCGCGGTAGGACAGGCCGTACTTGATGAGCCGCAAGGGGTCGATGACCACCTGGTACTGACGCTCCTGGCCGCCCCAGGAGAGCACGTCGTCCACGCCGGAGGCGGTGCGCAGGATGAGCCGCACGCTCCAGTCCTGCAGGGTGCGCAGGTCCATGTCGGTGATCCGATCACGGAGCTTTTCGTCGGCCCGTTCCACCGTGTACCAGAACACCTGCCCGAGCCCCGAGCTGTTGGGCCCCATCTCCGGGGTGCCGTAGCCCTCGGGAATGCGGTCGGCCACCTCCTGCAGGCGCTCCATCACCAGCCGCCGGGCGAAGTAGATGTCCATGTCGTCCTCGAAGTACACCGACACGTAGGACAGCCCGAACAGGCTCACCGAGCGGATCTGCTCCACCCCCGGCAGGCCCGCCATGCCCGACTCGATGGGGAAGGTCAGCAACTGCTCCACGTCCTCGGCCGCCAGCCCCGGCGACTCGGTGTAGATGTTCACCTGCACCGGTGTCACGTCCGGAAAGGCGTCGATGGGCACCGTGTTCACCGCCCGCCAACCCAGGAAGGCCACCACCAGGAAGGCGATGATGACCAGGAACTTGTAGCGCAGCGAGGCCTCCACCAGCGCGTTCAGCATGGCGACCTCCCAGCTAGCACGAGACGACATGGCACACAGAGACCGCGGAGATCGCGGAGGGAATGAAAAAGAGCAGGACGGGACCTCAGCGCGACCCCTTCCATTTCCTCCCTCCGCGCCCCCCACGCACTCCTTGTGAAAAGCTCAACACAGAGAACGCAGAGAGCGCGGAGGCAATGCAAGGAGGTAGCCCGGCGAACCGGCTCCGCCGCATCCATCCTTCCGCTCTGCGTCCTCTGCGCGCTCCTTGTGGAAAATTCAACGAACAGCTCAGTGCGCATGGCCTTCTCCCATCTCGGACTTGAGCAGCAGCGACTTGAGGAAGAAGGCCCCCTGGACCACCACTTCGTCGCCCTCGGCCACCCCTGCCAGGATCTCGGTCCAGCCAGCCACGGTGCGGCCCGTCTCCACAGGCTGCGGATGCAGCGCTTCGCCCTCCACCAGGAACACGGTGGGCGCGCCCTGCAGCAGCACCACCGCGCGCTCGGGCACCGCCACCCGGGCCCGGCCCTCG
>JALVEU010000150.1 GCA_027030565.1 Gammaproteobacteria bacterium
CTGCCGCTTGACAGGGCCCCTGCGCAGTGGCCATCGTGAAGGTTCAATGCCTTCTGTGAGCACGCCTTGAACCGCCCGACTCCCAGGCAATGCCCCCCGTGCACCGCCTGCTGCGATGGCTGGGTGGCGATGTCCATCAACGGGGTGGAGATCCATCCCGGCTCACCGTGTCCCCACAGCACCGGTGAGGGTTGTGACGACTACGAGCATCGCCCCGTGGACCCCTGCGTCAGTTTCTATTGTGGCTGGGTGCTGCCCGACAGCCCGCTGCCGGAGTGGATGAAGCCGCAGCGTGCCAAGGTGATCGTTCTCTTCGACAAGCTGCGGTGGCAGGGGCGGCCGGTAGACCTCGCCGTGCCGGTGGGCCGGCGGATCCCACCGCGGGCGCTCAACTGGCTGAAACGCTTCTCCGAACAGCACGGTCGCCCGCTGTTGTTCACCGAGCAGATCGTGGTGGACGGCCGGTTTCAGCGGGAGCAGCAGGTGTTCTGTCATGGTCCCCCTGACTTCCAGGAAGCGGTGCAAGAAGTGCTGAAGGCTGGCGGACGGTTGTGGTGACCCGGCTCAGGCCCGGCCGCTGTCCAGGAGTTTCAGATACCCGGAAGTGATCGGGTAACGCCGGTCCTTGCCGAAGGCACGACGTGTGATCCGGACCCCGGGTGGGGCCTGTCTGCGCTTGTACTCGTTGACCAGGACCATGCGCGCCACGCGCAGCACGGTTTCCCGCTCGAAGCCTGCGGCGACGATTTCGTCCACGGACTGATCCTGTTCCACGAAGCGTTCGATGATCGGATCCAGGATCTCGTAAGGGGGCAGCGCATCGGTATCCTTCTGGTCGGGTGCGAGCTCGGCCGATGGGGGGCGGGTGAGCACCCGTTCGGGGATCACTGGGGAACGCGCGTTGCGCCATGCCGCCAGCCGGTAGACACGCGTCTTGGCCACGTCCTTGAGCGGGGCGAAGCCCCCGGCCATGTCACCATAGAGGGTGGCGTACCCCACGGCCATCTCGCTCTTGTTGCCGGTGGTGAGCAGCATCCAGCCGAACTTGTTGGAGAAGGCCATGAGCAGGACCCCACGAATGCGCGCCTGGATGTTCTCTTCGGTGGTGTCTCGTGGGAGGCCGGCGAAAGGGACCTCCAACATGTCCAGAAAGGCATTGAACGCGGGCTCGATGGGGATCTCGTCGTAGCGCACACCCAGGACCTCGGCCTCGGCCCGGGCATCCTCCAGGCTCATGGGTGCCGTGTAGCGCGAAGGCATCATCAGGGCATGGACCCGCTCGGGCCCCAGTGCGTCCACGGCGACCGCCAGCGTCAGTCCCGAGTCGACGCCCCCGGACAGGCCCAGCACGACACCGGGAAACCGATTCTTGTCCACATAGTCCCGCACGCCCAGGATCAGGGCCCGATAGACGCTCTCGGTCTCCTCCAGGGGGGCTCGCACCGGTGCCGCGGCTTGCAGATCCCCGGAGGCCGGATCGAAGTCGATACCCACGAGGGCCTCCTCGAAAGCTGCGGCGCGCAATCGCAGCCCCCCGTCACGGCCCATGGCCAGCGACTCTCCGTCGAAGACGAGCTCGTCCTGGCCCCCCACCAGGTTCACGTAGACGATGGGCACGTGCAGGTCGCCCACTCGGGCAGCCAGGACCTGTTCGCGCTCGCGGTGCTTGCGGGTGTGGTAGGGGGAGGCGTTGATGTTGACGATCAGCTGGGCGCCGGCTTCCACGGATTGGCGCGCCGGCCCCGGCTGCCAGATGTCCTCACAGATGGTGAGGCCGACCCGGACCCCCTGGACCTCCACGACACAAGGGGTGGTACCGGGGGTGAAGTAGCGCTTCTCGTCGAAGACCAGGTAGTTGGGCAGCAGGGCCTTGTGATAGGTACCGAGGATCCGCCCATCGCGCAGCCACACCGCAGCGTTATACAGATGGCCCTCTTCCCTGATCGGCAGACCCACCACCACGTCGATCCCGCGCACCGAATCGCGGATCTGCTGCAGGGCCTCGCCGACGCGCTCGTGCAGGGCCGGGCGCAGCAGCAGGTCCTCCGGGGGATAGCCAGTGAGTGTGAGCTCGGGGAAGGCCACCACGTCGGCGCGCAGCCGGTCGCGTGCCTCGGCGCAGCGGGCGACCACCAGTTCCGCGTTGCCCTCGATGTCTCCGACCAGGCAATTGATCTGGGCCAGGGCGACCCGCAGCGTCCGGCTCATGAGGCGCCGAGCACTTCCTTCATGCGCGTCCCCATCTCGGCCGGTGAGCGCACGGTGTACACGCCCGCGGCCTCCAGCGCCGCGTATTTCTGTTCGGCCGTGCCCCGGC
This sequence comes from Gammaproteobacteria bacterium, assembly GCA_027030565.1. Lineage (GTDB taxonomy): Bacteria > Pseudomonadota > Gammaproteobacteria > JAJDOJ01 > JAJDOJ01 > JALVEU01. The sequence continues at coordinate 2,318 of JALVEU010000150.1, forward strand.
CGCCGGCGATGATGGCCCCGGCATGCCCCATGCGGCGGCCCGGTGGGGCGGTGACGCCCGCGATGTAGGCCACCACCGGCTTGGTGATGTGCCCCTGGATCACACGCGCGGCGCGCTCTTCGGCCTCACCGCCGATCTCGCCCACCAGGATGATGCCCTCGGTCTCCGGATCCGCCTCGAACAGGCACAGGCAGTCCACGAAATCCATGCCGTGGATAGGATCCCCGCCGATGCCCACGCAGGTGCTCTGTCCCAGGCCGTTCAGCGTGGTCTGGTGTACCGCCTCGTAGGTGAGGGTCCCCGAGCGTGAGACGATCCCGATGCGGCCGGGCCGATGGATGGCGCCGGGCATGATGCCGATCTTGCATTCGCCCGGCGTGATGATGCCCGGGCAGTTGGGACCGATGAGGTGGACGTCCTCCATCCGGTCCAGCACTGCGCGCACTCGAAGCATGTCGAGCACGGGAATCCCCTCGGTGATGCACACGATCACGTGGATGCCCGCATCGGCCGCCTCGAGGATGGCATCGGCGGCAAAGGCCGGTGGCACGTAGATCATGGTGGCCTCGGCACCCGTCTCGCGCACGGCCTGCTCCACGGTGTCGAACACGGGCAGACCCAGATGACGTTGGCCGCCCTTGCCCGGGGTCACGCCGCCGACGAGTTTGGTGCCATACGCCAGGGCCTGTTCCGAGTGGAATGTTCCCTGCCGGCCAGTGAATCCCTGGCAGATGACACGGGTGTTTTTGTCGACGAGGATACTCATGATCGTGCTTCGGCTAATGGTTGGAACGCGGTGCTGGCGTGGCCGTCGTCCACCGACCACCCCCGGTCTGCCCGGCGGCAGTTCGCGGACCCAGGGGCGTCGGCAGCGTTCATGTTCCTACCCCCGGGCGGCGGCCACGGCCTTGCGTGCCGCGTCGGTGAGGTCTTCGGCAGGGATCAGATCCACACCCGCTTCGGCGAGCAGCGCCTTGCCCGCCTCCACGTTGGTCCCCTCCAGGCGCACCACCACTGGAACGCCCACGTGCACCTCCTCCATGGCCTGGAGAATGCCCCGGGCGATGAGATCGCAGCGCACGATCCCGCCG
>JALVEU010000151.1 GCA_027030565.1 Gammaproteobacteria bacterium
GACGAGAAGCTGGCACTGATCGACGAGCTCGCCCTGGTCCTCGGGCCCGAACTGGAGCGCCCGGTCGTGCTGCACCCGGCGCCGCCGGAGGCGGCCCGTGAAGCACTGCGGTCGCTGCATGGGCAACTGCAGGCAATGCGCGACGACGCGCGGCTCCCCCCGCGGCTGCGCGCCCGGATCACCGCCCTTCACGAGAGCCTCGGCGCCTATCTGGCCGCCGCCTCCCCCGCATCCCCGGACAGGACCAGGCGGATCCAGGCCCTGGAGCGGGACCTGCTCGAATACCTGCCGGACAATCTCGAGCGGCTGGCCGAGGCCCTGGACGCCGGCCCGGTGCGGCTGGACCGGCTGCCCGCGGATCTGGTGCGCCGGTGGCACTCCGAGGACGGACTGTGGCGTGTGGCGGCCTATCCGGCCGCACCCCTGGACACGGCCGAAAGGCTGTATGCGTTCGTGCGCGAGCTGCGTGACCTGGTGCCGAACATCACCGGCGCGCCCGTGCTCCACGTGGAGGCGGCCCGCGTGGTGGTAGGGGCGTTCGTGGAGGCCTTCGCACTGGCCGGGCTGGCCATCGTGTTGCTGCTGGCCCTGGCGCTGCGCAGCGCCACCGACGTCCTGGCCGTGCTCGCACCGCTGGCCGCCGCCAGTCTTGGTACCGGGGCACTCATGGTGCTGTCGGGTATTCCCTTCAACTTCGCCAACATCATCGCCCTGCCGCTGCTCCTCGGCATCGGCGTGGACAACGGCATCCACATGGTGAGCCGCATGCGCGCAGGGGACGCCAATCCGCTGGCCCATGCGACCGGCCGTGCGGTCCTGGTGAGCGCACTCACGACCCTGGCCAGCTTCGGCAGCCTGGCCTTCTCCGCCCATCCCGGCACGGCCAGTCTCGGCAGGGTCCTCAGCCTGGGGCTGGGGTTGACCCTGGTGGCCACCCTGGTCATGCTCCCGGCGCTCTCGGGCACTGCGCTGATCGCCCGGGCCGTGAAGCAGGGGGAGCAAAAACGCCAATGAGAATCCTGGTCACGGGTGCCACCGGCTTCGTGGGCTCCGCGGTGGCGCGCCGCCTACTGGCACGCGGTCATCGCGTGCGCGCACTGGTGCGGGCCTCCAGTGATCTCGGCAACCTGGAAGGGCTGGACATGGAGCGCGTCCGCGGCGACCTCACCGACCCACCGAGTCTGCAGGCGGCACTGGCGGGCTGCGACGCCCTGTTCCACGTGGCCGCCGACTACCGGCTGTGGACACCCGATCCCAAGCTCCTGTACGCAGCCAACGTGGAGGGGACCCGGCACCTGATGGAGGCCGCCCTGGCGCAGGGTGTGGAACGGATCGTCTACACGAGTAGCGTTGCGACCCTGGGACTCCATGCGGACGGCACCCCGGCCGATGAGGACACGCCGGTATCCATCCACGACATGATCGGCCACTACAAGCGCAGCAAGTACCTGGCCGAGAGGGTGGTGCGCGAACTGGTCGCCACGCGTGGCCTGCCCGCGGTGATCGTCAATCCCTCCACCCCGGTGGGCCCGCGGGACATCAAGCCCACCCCGACCGGACGCATGGTCCGCGACGCCGCCCTGGGCCGCATGCCCGCGTACGTGGACACCGGGCTCAACATCGTCCACGTGGACGACGTGGCCGAGGGGCACTGTCTGGCCCTGGAGCGCGGTCGCACCGGCGAGCGTTACATCCTCGGCGGGGAAAATCTCAGCCTGCGCGAGATCCTCACCATCATCTCATCGCTCACCGGACGGCGGCCCCCGCGCATCCGCCTCCCACACGAGCTGGTCCTCCCATTGGGCTACGTGGCCCAGACCTGGGCACGCCTGCGCGGTGGACCCGAGCCACGACTCACCGCAGACGGCGTGCGCATGGCGCGCAAGAAGATGTACTTCTCCAGCGCCAAGGCCCGCCGTGAGTTGGGGTACGTGTCACGCCCCGCCCGCGAGGCCCTGGCCGACGCCGTGGCGTGGTTTCTGGCGCGCGACTGAGACACGCGATCGCTGCGCCCAGCCGGGCGTGCTCCCACCCGCCGGCCCGATGAGGGGGTCCATTGCGCTCAGTGCGCATCGGCGCCGGAGGGCTCCGGATCCGGAACCACCAGTTCGGGGCAGCCGGCGCGGCGGCGGATCCAGTTCACACCGCTCAGCACGCCGGGGCGCGACAGGAACCAGCGTTCCAGACGGTACTTCCCCGGAAAGTCGAGCAGCATCAGCCCGATGAGCATCGTGAGCAGCCCCTGCCCCGGCAACACCAGCATCACGATGCCCGCCAACAGGAGCCCCAGGCCCAGCAGGTTCTTCAGACCGATGACGAGCACATAGAGCACCGGATGCAGGCGGTGGAACGGGCTCTCTCGGCGCCGTGGTGCTGCGAAGTAGTCCGGCGGGATTCGGATGACTACGTAGGGGACCAGGAACAGGCTCCCCACCGCCACCGCCACCGAGAGCACGGCCGCCCAGGTGAGCAGCTCATGATGCCGGTGCGCCCAGGCCCACAGCTCAGACCACTCCATAGGCCCACACCGTGGCCGTAGCGCAACGAAAAGTTGCGCCATGCCAACATTTTTTGCCCCTGGGGCTTGATTTTTTCATAAGTAATCGCTAAATTACTTACACACTCGAAACAAGGAGGACGCCGGTATGTATATCGACGCACTGACCATCGCGGGTATGGCGACCTTCCTCGGATTGGTTGCCTGGATTGCCGCCTTGTATCACAGGCATCCGGGCCATGTCTGCCCAACGGCCGAGCACTGACGCCGGAAGGCGGCGATCCGGCAATGCGGTTGCGGGCATCGCACCCTGCAGGCGCAGCGGCAGACGCCCGTGCCGCGGTTGCCACGCATGTCTCCTGAGGGGACGGGGATGGGGTCCGAGCTCCTTCGGGAGCACGGGTCCCATCCTTTTTCATTTTTGTGGCCGTGATACGTGTTTCTTCGTATATCAGGCCCCCGTCTGGTATCTTCACGGCCAACCACATCCGAGCAGTAACCGATGGATACAATCGCATCCCCCCGAGTCCGCACGAGCAGTCCCTTGAAACCGGCACGCATTGAACAGGCCTGGGAGGGCCCTCCGCAATGCCGCTCCTGCGGCATTCGCCATCTCGTCCTGTTTTCCGAGTTGCGCAAAGAGGACTTCGCCCTCATCCACGAGCCCATCGACGAGGTGCAGCTCGAGGCGGGTGAGCACCTCTATCGGGCAGGTGCAGAGGCGCGCCATGTCTTCACCCTGCGGGAAGGCCTCGTCAAACTGGTACGCTATCTTCCGGATGGCACACAGCGCATCGTGCGCCTGTTGCGCCAGGGCGACGTGGCCGGGCTGGAGGCCACACTGGGCGGGACCTACCAGCACCATGCGGTAGTCCTGGACCCCGTGTTGGTGTGCCGGATCCCG
>JALVEU010000152.1 GCA_027030565.1 Gammaproteobacteria bacterium
AAGCTGGTCAACGATGCGGTGGCGTTCATCCGGGGGCTCGCACAGCAGCGGGGACGCAACGCCGACTGGGCCGAACAAGCCGTACGCGAGGCGGCCACGCTCACTGCCGAGGAGGCCTTGAAGCTGGGCGTGGTGGACGTGGTGGCCGAGGACCTGGGTGCCCTGCTGGACGCCGTGGAAGGGCGAACCGTGGAGACCTTCGCGGGCACCCGCACCCTGGCCACCGCAGGGGCGCAGGTGGAGCGCCTGGCGCCCGATTGGCGCATTCGTCTGCTCTCGGTGATCACCGACCCCACGGTGGCTTATGTGCTGCTGCTGGTGGGGATCTACGGCCTGATCTTCGAGCTCTCCAGTCCCGGGGCGGTGCTGCCGGGCGTGGTGGGGCTCATCAGCCTGCTGCTTGCGTTGTACGCGTTTCAGGTCCTGCCCATCAACTATGCCGGCCTGGCGCTCATGCTGGTGGGCGTGGCCTTCATGGTCGCCGAGGCGTTCGTGCCGAGCTTCGGGGCCCTCGGGCTGGGAGGCGTGCTGGCCTTCGTGGCCGGCTCGCTGATCCTTCTGGAAGAGGACCAGCTCGCCATTTCGTTGCCCGTGATCGGCGGGACTGCATTGGTCAGCGCCGGCTTCTTCGTCTGGGTCCTCACCCGGTTCGTGCGGCTCCGCCGGGAGCGTGCACACACCGGCCGCGAGGAGCTCATCGGCCTGGAGGGTGAGGCCCTCGAGCCCCTCGACCCGGAAGGCTACGTGCAGGTGCGCGGTGAACGCTGGCGGGCCCGGTCCAGCTGCCCCCTGCCCAAGGGGGCACGCGTGCGCGTGCGTGCCGTGCACGGGCTGCGCCTGGAGGTCGAGGCGGTCCGTGAACCCGAGATCAAGGAGGTCTGTCCATGATTGGCTATCTGGTGCCGTTGGGCCTGGTGCTCGGCCTGTTGTTCCTGTCCATCCGCATCGTGCCGGAATATCAGCGCGGCGTGGTCTTCTTCCTCGGCCGCTTTCAGGCGGTCAAGGGGCCCGGACTCATCATCGTGGTGCCGGGCATCCAGCAGATGGTGCGCGTGGATCTGCGCGTGATCACCATGGACGTGCCGAGCCAGGACGTGATCTCGCGCGACAACGTCACCGTGCGGGTCAACGCCGTGCTGTACTTCCGCGTAGTGGACCCGGAGAAGGCGGTCCTGCAGGTGGAGGACTACTATGCGGCCACCAGCCAGCTGGCACAGACCACCTTGCGCTCGGTGCTCGGCCAGCACGAGCTGGACGAGATGCTGGCCGAACGCGACAAGCTCAACGCCGACATCCAGGCCATCCTCGATGTGCAGACGGACGCCTGGGGCATCAAGGTCACCAACGTGGAGATCAAGCACGTGGATCTGGACGAGAGCATGGTGCGTGCCATCGCCCGCCAGGCGGAGGCCGAGCGTGAGCGGCGGGCCAAGATCATCCACGCCGAGGGGGAGCTGCAGGCGGCCGAGAAGCTGCGTCAGGCCGCCGACATCATCTCCACCAATCCCCAGGCGCTCCAGCTGCGCTACCTCCAGACCATGGCCGACATGGCCACCCAACAGGCCACCATCGTGGCCTTCCCGATGCCCATGGAATTCCTGCGGGGTGTGCAGGGGGATCGCCCGGATGGGCGATGAGGCGCTGATCGACGCCTTCACCGACGCCCTGTGGCTGGAAGAGGGGCTGAGCGCCAATACGCTCGCCGCCTACGGTGCCGATTTGCGTCATTGGGCGTCCTGGCTCGCGGCCGAGCGGGGCAGGGGATTGCTCGAGGCCTCCCATGCAGACCTGCTCGACTACCTGGGCCTGCGTTTCGCACAGGGCACTTCGGCCCGCAGCACTGCGCGCCTGCTGTCCTCGCTGCGCCGCTTCTATCGTCATCAACTGCGGGAGGGACGCATCACCCGCGACCCCACTGCGCGCGTGGAGGCCCCACGCCTCGGGCGGCCGCTGCCTTCGGTACTCAGCGAGGCGGAAGTGACCGCCCTGCTGGAGGCGCCCAACGTGACCACAGCCGAGGGATTGCGCGACCGCGCCATGCTGGAGCTCTTGTACGCCTGCGGGCTGCGGGTCTCGGAGCTGGTTCACCTGCCGCGTGCGGCGCTGGACCTGGAGCAGGGCGTCGTACGCGTCCAGGGCAAGGGCGGCAAGCAGCGCCTGGTGCCCGTGGGGGAGGCGGCGGTGGACTGGTGCCGGCGCTACCTCCGCGAGGGCCGCCCGGCGCTCCTCAGAGGACAAGGCGGGAGCGATGCCCTGTTCGTCACCGCCCGCGGTGGTCCCATGACCCGACAGGCCTTCTGGTACCGCATCAAGCGCCACGCTCGCACAGCCGGCATTGCACGTCCCCTGTCGCCGCACACCTTGCGCCACGCCTTCGCCACGCATCTGCTCAATCACGGCGCCGATCTGCGCGTGGTGCAGATGCTGCTGGGACACAGCGACCTCTCCACTACGCAGATCTACACGCACGTGGCCCAGGCCCGTCTCCAGGAATTGCACCGCCGGCATCACCCGCGCGGTTGAGTGCGGCGCCACTTGCCTGCACGTGCAGGTTCGTGTACACAGGCAGCTCCCGCCATGCCAGCGGGTCCTGGCGCAGTGGCGTTCCGGAATTGTTTTGCGCACCGCCGGTCGAACATCAGAGTCCCGGCGCCGTCCGCACCCAACGGCCGGCGGCCGCGGTGACCCACGAATCACCAAGATCAGGGAGTTCCCATGCGAGCGATTGCGACGAGTGTATTGCTGATGCTCGGTCTGATGCTGCCGGCGGCCTCGTTTGCCGGTGAGAAGGAGGACGTCGAGCGCATCCAGCAGCGCTGGCACGCGCTGTTGCCTCACGTGCAACCCGATGCCATCGAGCCCACCCCGGTGGACGGGTTGTATGCCGTGCGTTACAAGGCCAGCGTGTACTACTTCACCGGGGACGGACGCTATCTGTTGTCGGGGTCGCTGGTGGACCTGGAGACCCAGGAGGACCTCACGGAGCAGGCCGTGGCCGGGTATCGCAAGGCACAGATCGACGCGGTTCCCGAGTCCGAGATGATCGTCTACGGTCCTGAGCACCCCAGGCACACCATCACCGTGTTCACGGACATCGACTGCCCGTACTGCCGCAAGCTCCATCGGCAGATGGCCGAGTACAACAAGCGGGGCATCAAGGTCCGGTATCTGCTCTATCCGCGGGCCGGCGTGGGCTCGGAGAGCTACCGCAAGGCGGTGAGCGTGTGGTGCGCGGAAGACCGCAACAAGGCCATGGACGCGGCCAAGGCCGGCAAACCCATCGCCGAGAAGACCTGCGAGAATCCGGTACGCGAGCAGATGGCCCTGGGCAACGCCGTGGGCGTGCAGGGGACGCCCGCCATCGTCCTGGAGAACGGGGAGATGATCCCTGGCTACCAGCCGCCCGCGCAGCTGGCCAGGCGCCTGGAGGGCATGGACCAGGAAAAGCGCGCCCGGCGCTGACAGGCGGCGGCTCTGACCCGTTCCGCCCTCGCAGCGGCGGGTCCTTGCTGCCTGGGGCCAAACCCGGCGGGCAGGCGGCGCGAAGGGCCGCAGCTGCGGCCTAGTCGTCTGAGGCGGCTTCCTCGGCGTCCTTGTCGCGTTCGATGAGGGCGTAGGCCGAGTGGTTGTGGATGGACTCGAAGTTTTCCGACTCCACCACGTAATAACCGATGCGATCGTCGGCATTGAGCCGCACGGCGATGTCGCGGACCATGTCCTCGACGAACTTGGGGTTGTCGTAGGCACGCTCGGTGACGAACTTCTCGTCCGGACGCTTGAGCAGGCCGTAGAGCTCGCAGGAGGCCTCCTTCTCGACGATGTCGATGACCTCCTCGATCCACACGAAGTCACGCAGACGTACGGTGAGGGTCACGTGCGAGCGCTGGTTGTGCGCGCCCCGGTCGGAGATCTTCTTGGAGCAGGGACAGAGGCTGGTGACCGGCACGACGACCTTGATGTAGGTGCGGGTCTCGCCGCCGACGATCTCGCCGATCAAGGTGACCTCGTAGTCCATGAGGCTCTCCACCCCCGAGACGGGGGCACGCTTGAGCACGAAATAGGGGAAGGTCATTTCGATATGACCGGCCTCTGCCTCCAGCTTGTCGGTCATCTCGCTCAGCATCTCCCGGAACGAGCGCACCGTGATCTCCCGCTCGCGGTTGTTCAGGATCTCCACGAACCGGGACATGTGTGTGCCCTTGAAGTTGTGCGGCAGATTCACGTACATGTTGAACCGGGCGACGGTGTGCTGCTCGTCGCCGGTGCGATCCTGGATGCGCACGGGATGCAGGATGTCCTTGATGCCCACCTTGTCGATGGGGATGCGGCGGGTGTCCACCCGTGCCTGCACGTCCGGGATCGTGGGTGTGAACCTGTGCTTTTCGGCTGGCTGGTTCATAGGCGTCGACGAACCGAGCACCACCCGCTCCGGCAGGCGTTGACCCGGATCAATTCCTGAGTGATTTAGTCAAGATAGTACGTGAGATCGTGGGGGCGCGCAATCTTGTGGCTCCCAGTGCTCCAGGATGGAGCGGGTGATGCCTGCGGCATCGAGACCCGCTTCGGCGAGGAGTTCCTCACGGCTGCCATGGGCCATGAAGCGATCCGGCAGTCCCAGGTGCAGCAGCGCCGTGGGGCGACCCACACGGGCCAGGTACTCGCCCACTGCAGAGCCTGCACCACCCGCGACCACGTTGTCCTCCACGGTGACCAGCAGGTCGTGTTCGGCTGCGAGCCGGTCGATGAGCGCCTCGTCCAGAGGTTTGACGAAGCGCATGTCGGCCACCGTGGCATCCAGACCCTCGGCGGCCTCCAGGGCGGCGTTCAAGGGGCTGCCGAAGGCCAGGATGGCCAGCCCGCTGCCTCCCTGGCGCACCACCGCCCCACGGCCGATGGGCAGGGCCTGCATCTCCTGTTGGATATCCGCGCCGGGTCCGGTGCCTCGGGGATAGCGCACGGCCGCGGGTCCGTCGTGGAGGAACCCCGTGTAGAGCATCTGCCGGCACTGGTTTTCGTCGGCGGGGCACATGACCACCAGGTTGGGTATGCAGCGCAGGTAGCTGAGGTCGAAACTGCCCGCATGGGTGGGACCATCGGGTCCGACCACGCCAGCCCGGTCGATGGCGAACAGGACCGGAAGATTGGGCAGGGCCACGTCGTGGATGAGTTGGTCGTAGGCCCGTTGCAGGAACGTGCTGTAGATGGCGACCACCGGGTGCAGGCCGTCGCGCGCCATGCCGCCGGCCAGCGTCACCGCATGCTGCTCGGCGATGCCCACGTCGAAATAGCGCTCGGGATAGGTCTGGTGAAAGGCCACCAGGCCCGAGCCCTCCCGCATGGCAGGGGTGATGGCCACCAGGCGCTCGTCGCGGGCGGCCATGTCGCAGACCCAGTCCGAGAACACCTGTGTGTAGCTGACCGCCTTCTTGGCGCTGCCCGGCGTGACCCCGCGTTCTGGATCGAAAATGGGCACGGCGTGATAGCCCACAGGATCGCTCTCCGCGGGTTCGTAGCCCTTGCCCTTGCGGGTGACCACGTGGAGCAGCCGCGGGCCCTTGTGGGCGCGGAGATTCTGCAGCGTGTGCACCAGGGAGACCACGTCGTGCCCGTCCACCGGCCCGAAGTAGTTGAGCCCCATCTCCTCGAACAGGGTCCCCGGAGCGACCATCCCCTTGACATGCTCCTCCGTACGCCGGGCCAGCTCCCACATGGGTGGCATCTGCCGCAGGATCTTCTTGCCCCCCTCGCGCATGGTGGAATACACGCGGCTGGAGAGGATGCGCGTCAGGTAATTGGACAACGCGCCCACGTTGGGTGAGATGGACATCTCGTTGTCGTTCAGGATCACCAGCACGTCGGCGTATACGTCGCCCAGATGATTGAGGGCTTCGAAGGCCATCCCAGCGGTCATGGCCCCGTCGCCGATGATGGCCACGCACTTGCGTTCCACGCCCTCGCGCCGCGCCGCCAACGCCATACCCAGCGCTGCGCTGATGGAGGTGCTCGAATGGCCGACGGCAAAGGTGTCGTACACGCTCTCCTCGGGGGTGGGGAAGGGTGCGAGGCCGCCGCGTCGGCGGATGGTGGCGATGCGATCCCGGCGTCCGGTGAGGATCTTGTGCGGATAGCACTGGTGGCCCACGTCCCACACGAGCCGGTCGTGCGGGGTGTTGAAGACGTAGTGGACGGCGACGGTGAGCTCCACGACGCCCATGCCCGCGGCGAAGTGTCCGCCCACCCGGGCCACCGAGTGCAGCAGGTATTCCCGGAGCTCGGCGGCGACCTGGGGCAGCTCCTTCACGGGCAGGGCGCGCAGGTCGGTCGGCGAGTTGATGCGGGCGAGCAGGGGATAGCGGTCTTTCATCGCGTCGACGACGGCCCAGCCAAACGCAGATTATCGACCCTGGAGCAAGACCTCGCAAGGATCCCGCCCCGTGCTGCGGGCGCTCTCAGTGGCTGCGGGTCACCACGTAGGTGGCCAGATCGCGGAGCAGACCGGCCTGTGGGCCGAAGGATTCCAGGGCCTCCAGCGCCTCGGCGTGGAGTTCGCGGGCCAGCGCCTTGGACTCTTCCAGGCCGAGGACGGCCGGGTAGGTGGGCTTGTTCAGGGCGGCGTCCGATCCCTGGGGCTTGCCCAGGGTGTCGGTGTCGCCCTCCACGTCGAGCACGTCGTCGTGGATCTGGAAGGCGAGACCGAGACACTTGGCGAAGTGGTCCAGCCGCTCACGGTGCTCGGTATCGAGCTGCGGGTCGGTCAGTGCGGCCATGACCACGCTGGCTCGGATCAATGCGCCGGTCTTGTGGATGTGCATGTCCTCGAGCTCGGCCACCGTGATCTCCCGGCCCGCCGAAAGCAGGTCGATCGCCTGTCCTCCCACCATGCCGCGCGAGCCCACGGCCCCGGCCAGCGTCTCCACCAGACGCAACTGCGTGGCGGGGTCCGGCGCCCCCGCGTGTGGCTCGGCGAGGACCTGGAAGGCGAGGGCCTGCAGGGCGTCTCCGGCCAGGATGGCCATGGCCTCACCGAATACCTTGTGGCAGGTGGGGCGGCCGCGCCGCAGGTCGTCGTCGTCCATGGCCGGAAGGTCGTCGTGCACCAGGGAGTAGGCGTGGATGAGCTCCACGGCGCAGGCGATGCCGTCGAGCTGGTCGAGATCCAGGTCCAGGGCCCGCCCTGTGGCGTACACCAACGCCGGGCGCAGCCGTTTGCCACCCCCGAGCGCGGCGTAGCGCATGGCTTCGTGCAGCGCGGTGGGGTGGGTGCAGGGGGAGGGCAGCCGCCGGTCCAGTGCCTGATCCACACGGGCGCTCAGGGACCTCAGCTCGGCTTCGGTTCGGGTGATGGCGTCGACCGCCTCTCGTGGCTTGTTCATTTCACACATCTCGGACCGGGGGACAGGAATCGGGGGTGCGGGCTCAGCCGGCCGGGTCCTCGTCGGACGGGGGCATGGGTCGTTCACTGCCCTCGGCGGTGATCAGACGTACCCGTTGTTCGGCGTCCTCCAGCTCCCGACGGGCCGCCTCGATCAGCCGCATGCCCCGTTCGAATTCGGCCAGTGAGCGTTCGAGGGGGAGCTCTCCCCGCTCCAGCCGCTGCACCAGGGACTCGATCGCATTCAGTTTTTCCTCGAAACTCTCGGGCAGGGAGGCTTCGTCCGGACTATGCTCATGAGTGCTCATGACTGGAGAGCCCTCCTCGGCTCACGCCTTGAAATCGCGGATCCGAACCCTATCACGAAACCACAGGATGTGACGCGTGCCGCGGGGAGCTTGACATCGATTTAGAATCAGTCTAAATTGCACTCCGCTGGTTTAGAACGTGTCTAAACTGGTGTTCACCAGACGCTTAGAATACTCGGAGGTATGAGGAAATGGCACTGAAAGGTAGCAAGACGGAGGAGAATCTCAAGGCGGCCTTCGCAGGCGAGTCGCAGGCCAATCGCCGGTACCTGTACTTCGCGGCCAAGGCCGACGTGGAGGGCTACAACGATGTGGCTGCCGTGTTCCGCTCCACCGCGGAGGGGGAGACCGGCCATGCGCACGGTCATCTGGAATATCTGGAGGAGGTGGGCGACCCGGCCACCGGCCTGCCCATCGGCCCCACCGCCGACAATCTGAAGGCGGCCATCGCCGGTGAGACCTACGAGTACACGGACATGTATCCGGGCATGGCCAAGACCGCACGCGAGGAGGGTTTCGACGAGATCGCCGACTGGTTCGAGACCCTGGCCAAGGCCGAGCGGTCCCATGCGAATCGCTTTCAGAAGGCCCTGGACACGCTGGATCAGTAACGGCGTGCACCCGTCCGGCAGGGCGTGTGTCCTGCCGGATGTTTTTTGGAAGTGCGTTTAGACTCATTCTAAAACCGATCCCGCTCGCGGGTCGCCGAATGACCGCGTCCAGCGTCGTCATCCGCCGACCCGAGAATCAACCGTGAGGAGACTGGACACCATGGCGGCACCGACCTCGATTCGTGAAGGCAGCCTGGAGGCGCCCACGCGCCATCCGCTGGGCTGGGAACGGCCGGAATTCTGGGACAAAGCGGCGCTCCTGCAGGAGATGGAACGGATCTTCGACATCTGCCACGGATGCCGGCGCTGCGTGAACCTGTGCAACGCCTTCCCCACACTGTTCGACCTGGTCGACGAGTCCGAGACCATGGAGGTGGACGGGGTGGCCAAGGAGGACTACTGGAAGGTGGTGGAGCATTGCTACCTGTGTGACCTCTGCTACATGACCAAGTGCCCTTACGTGCCTCCCCACGAGTGGAACGTGGACTTCCCGCACTTGATGCTTCGGGCCAAGGCGGTACGTTTCAAGGAGGCGGGGGCGCGCGCCCGCGATCGCCTCCTCACTTCCACGGACACCGTGGGCCGGCTCGCCGGGATCCCCATCGTCAACCAGGTGGTCAATGCGGCCAATCGCAACCCGACACTGCGCGGCGTGCTGGAGAAGCTGCTCGGCGTGCACCACGAGGCGGTGGTGCCCGAGTACCATTCGGCCACGCTGCGCAAACGCCTGGCGGACCACCATGCGCGCCTGGCGCCCGAACCGACGGAGGACACCACGGGCAAGGTGGCCCTCTACGCCACGTGCTACGGCAACTACAACGCCCCGCAACTGGGTGAGGACCTGGTGGCCGTGTTCGAGCACAACGGAATCCCTGTGACCCTGGTCGAAAAGGAGCGCTGCTGTGGCATGCCCAAGCTGGAGATCGGCGACCTGGAGGCCGTGCGAGCCGCCAAAGAGGCCAATATCCCGGTACTGGCCCGGATGATCGACGCCGGCTACGACATCGTCGCCCCGGTGCCATCCTGCGTACTCATGTACAAGCAGGAACTGCCGCTGATGTTCCCCGAAGATCCAGAGGTGCAGAAGGTCAAGTCCCGCATCTTCGATCCGTTCGAGTACCTGTGGCTGCGACACAAGGCGGGCAAGCTGCGCACCGACTTCAAGAATCCCCTGGGCAAGGTGAGCTACCACGCCGCCTGCCACATGCGGGTGCAGAACGTGGGCCTCAAGACCAAGGACCTGCTCAGCCTGGTACCCGACACGGAGATCCAGGTCATCGAGCGCTGTTCGGGCCACGACGGCACCTACGGGGTGCGCGTGGAGACCATCGGTGCCGCGCAGAAGATCCGGCGGCCGGTGCTGCGCCAGGTGGAGCGCATGGCGCCCGATCACGTGGGCAGCGACTGTCCCATCGCAGCCAGCTGGATCGCCAGCGGCGTCGGCAAGACGGGAGAACATCCCCTCACGCTGCTGCGCCGCGCGTATGGAATCTGAAGGAGGTGACGAACATGCCTGAAAAGCTCAAACGAGAGGACCTGTATTCGCTGGAGGAGTATGCCCGGGTCCGCCCGGAGTTCCGGCGCAAGGTCATGGCGCACAAGAAGGAGCGCATCGTGCCCATCGGGCCTCATGTGACGCTGCACTTCGAGAGCCGCCTGACCATGCACTACCAGGTCCAGGAGATGCTGCGGGCCGAACGGATCTTCGAGCCCGAGGGCATCCAGGACGAGCTCGACGCCTACAACCCGCTCATCCCCGAGGGGAGCAACTGGAAGGCCACGCTGATGGTGGAGTACGACGATCCCGAGGAGCGCAAGCAAAAGCTGCGCGAGCTCAAGGGCATCGAGCGGGCGGTGTGGATCCAGGTGGACGACCTGCCCAAGGTTCGGCCCATCGCCAACGAGGACCTGGAGCGTGAGACCGAGGACAAGACCTCGTCGGTGCACTTCTTGCGCTTCGAGCTCACGCCCGAGATGGTGGCTGCGGCCAAGCAGGGGGCGCCCGTCCGGGTGGGCATCGATCATCCCAGGTACACCTACGAGACCACCCTTTCAGAGCCCGTGCGCCGCTCCCTGGTCGAGGACCTCCACTGAGGCCCGGGAGCGGGGGCGGAACGGGCCGCCTGTTTCCGATTCAGCCCTGTGCGGGTGCCGCTCGTGGGGCGCGCGGGACGAGGTGGACGATGCGGTAGACGGAGGGCACCAGCCAAAGGCTCACCAGCATGGAGAAGGACAGCCCCCAGACGATCACCACGGCGAGCGGCTGGAGCATTTCGGCCCCCTCGCCATGTCCCATGGCCAGCGGCAGCATGCCGGCGACGGTGGTGAGCGTGGTCATGAGGATCGGCCGCAGGCGGTGGCGGGCCGCACGCACCAGGGCCGCCTCCAGGTGGTGGCCAGACTCGCGTTCGATCTCCACCTGCTCCACCAGCACGATGGCGTTGTTCACCACGATGCCTGCCAGCATGATGACGCCCAGCCATACCGGCATGGACAGCGGAAGCTCCTGCTGCTGTAACCCCAGGGCCACGCCCACCAGTGCGAAGGGCACACTGAGCAGGATGACCAGTGGGTTGGTCAGCGATTCGTACTGCACGGCCATGACCACGAACACCAGGAACAAGGCCAGTCCCAGCAGCAGGCCGCCCAGGCGCCGGGCCCGGCGCTGGGCCTCCAAGGCCCCGTCGTCGTAGAGCACGTAGCCCTCGGGAAGCTCCAGATCGTCCAAGGCCAGCCGGGCCTGCTCGGCCACCGATTCCAGGGGCCGTTCACCGGTGAGACTGGCCGAGATCTCCACCGCGCGACTCTGCCTGTCGCGAAAGATGCTGGCGGGGCTGGAGGCCAGCCGCAGCTGGGCCACGTCCCGGATCCGCACCGGGACCCCATCGCGCAGGTCCACGATTACGTCGTGCAAGGCGCCCAGGTCGGGCGTGCTGCCCTCGGGCAGACGCAGGCGGACGTCCAGGCGCTTGTCCCCCCGGTAGAACTCCGTGGCCTCCACGCCCTCCAGGGCGATCCGCAGGGCCCGGGCCACATCTGTGGCTTGCACCCCGAGCCGGGCGGCGCGTGTGGCGTCCAACCGGATCTCCAGCTCCTCGGTTGGATCCTGATAGGTATGGCGGACGTGACGCACGCCGGGCAACGCCGCCAGACGCTCCGCGACCTGGTCCCCCAGGCGCGTCAGGGTCCCCAGATCGGGGCCGGCGATACGCAGATTCAGGTCCTCTTCACCCCGGCCCATACGGATGCCGTGGACCCGGCCGCGCACACGGGCTGTGATACGGATGCCGGGCTCGTTCAAGGATTCGATGTCCTCGGCGAGGATCCGATCCACCCAGCCTGCGGTGTCCACGGTGCGCGCCTCGCGCGGCACCAGCTGGATGGCGATGGAGGCCCGATTGCTGGAGAGCCACTGAGTGCGACCGTAGACCCAACCCCCCACCTGGGTAAACAGGGTCTGCACCTCGGGGCGGCGCAGGAGCCGCTCCTCCAGCTCGGCAGTCACCGCATCCATGCGGACCAGCTCCATGCCGGGGTCGCCCTTGAGCCGGATCAGCACCTGGCCCTCGTCCACGGGCGGCAGAAAGACGAACTCCGCCTGCTGGAGCTGCACCACGGACCAACCCAGGGCGGGGATCAGCGCCAGG
>JALVEU010000153.1 GCA_027030565.1 Gammaproteobacteria bacterium
CACCCCACAGCGCAAGCCGCATCCCGAGCCGCTGCTCCATGCCCTGCGCAGTACCGGCACCCGCGCTCAGGAAAGCCTCTACGTGGGGGACGATCCGCGGGACATCCAGGCGGGCAGAGCGGCCGGCATGACCACCCTGGCCGCGCTCTACGGCTACGTCCATCCCGAACAGGATCCCCTACGCTGGGGCGCGCACGGCACCGTTCGTGCCCCGCACGAGATCCTCCAATGGGTCTCGCCCTCGATGGTGGCACCACAGGGTCCGTTGAGGGCCGGCTGAAACCCGCTCCAGAGGCACACAAGCCCCGCTGAGGCACGTCTATACTTGTGTTGCAATGGCATGCGTCGAGGGGGGACAGCAACCATGCACAGCCACATCCTGATCGGGATCCACGGGCTGGCCAACAAGCCGCCCCGAGAGGCACTCGCGGCCGGGTGGAAAGCCGCCATCGAAGAGGGGCTGCGCAAGAATGAAAAGGTCGCCGGGTACGAGATCAATTTTCAGATGGTGTATTGGGCCGACGTGCTGTACGACACCCCGGACGAGGACCCGGAAAACCGATATCGGGAGGCGGCCCCCGGTACACTGAAGACCTACGAGGACAGCTGGTGGGACGACGTGCGTGCCGGTGCCTTCGACCTGGCCGGAGACGTGCTCGATGCGCTCAAACGCTATTTCGGCATGGACGCCGCGGCCGAGCACTTCCTCGGTGAGCGGCTCAAGGACCTGGCGCGCTACTACCAGGACCGCAACATCCGAGAGACGCTGCGCGAGCGGCTCAAACAGGCCATCCTGGACCACCAGGACAAACGCATCATGCTGCTCTCCCACTCCATGGGCACGATCATCGCTTACGACGTGCTGCGCCAGCTCGGTCGACGCCATCCACGGCTGGCCATCGATCATTTCGTGACGCTGGGCTCGCCACTGGGTCTGCCACACGTGAAGTACCGGATCTCGCGCGAGCAACCGCCCGTGCGTACACCGAGCATCGTGCGGCGCTGGAGCAACTTCGCCGACCGGCGCGACCCGGTCGCCGCGGACGTCCATCTGGCCGGCGACTACGAACCCAACGCCTCAGGCGTGGCTCCGGAAGACGACCTGGTGGCCAACGACTGGGGCGGGCTGCACCACAAGTCCTACGGCTATCTGCGCGCCCCAGAGGTGTCACGCACCATACGCCGGTTTCTTTGAGCGGTGCGGCGCACCCAATCGGGCCAGTGTCTTGGCCCCTTCCAAGTCCGCCGCTCACCGCGCGGCCTGGTCTTAGGATCGGGCGGTCCCCGGCGTGCCGCCGACGGAGACGGCCCGCTCAGGGTTTCCATCCGTGGCGGGAACACCCCACTGCGCGAGCCGCTCCTCACCCGCCGACCAGACCTGCTCGTGGAGCCAGCGGATACTCTCGGCATCGCGCAACAGGCGCAGGCGCTCGCTTTCAGAGAGGCTCCCGGGGCCATCGTTGAGCGCACGGGCCCGCAGCTCCGCCAACAATGCCCGCGTCTCGGCAGGCTGACGCGCACGCGGGCGCAGCAGGGAGAGGTGCAAGGCGTTGACCGCCGGATCGGCAATCACCCGCGCAAACCCGGTATCGCCCCGCTCCGCGCCCAGATGCGCCGTTCGCCGGGACTCCTCGTGCAAGAGCCGCAGCACGGGATCCGGATTGGTCTCTGCAGGGATGAGGAACCAGCCCAACCGCCGCGCCGCATGCCCGACGCTGGAGCGACTGCTCCACACGGAGACCGGAATGGCCAACAACAGTGCCGTGACGATGGGCGCGATCCAAGCCAGGTACTCCGGCTGCAGAGAATACACATAGCCGCTCCAGGCCAGCGCAAGGAACACCCCAGGGCCGTGGTGCCGCAATGCGTCACGCCAGCGGGTCCCGGTCTCGGAGCGCTGCTGGGTGCCCCAGCCCACCTCGCGTCCCAGGAGGGTGAGCAGCACGTAGCGCGAGTGGAACAGCATGCGCACCGGCGCCAGGAGTGCGGAAAACAGCGCTTCGAGCAACATGCTCACAGTGGCGTTCAGCCAGCCCCCATAGAGGCGCACGGCACCCTGCCTGGCGAGCATGATCAGCCCGAGCAGCTTGGGTCCGAACAGCACCACCGCGGTGGTGGCCAGCAGGCCCAAGGCCCACTCAGGGTGCCAGGACTCGGGCCAGCTGGGGAAGAGCACGAAGTGATCCGGGAAGTACTGGGGCTGCTGGCTCTCGCGTGCAGTGGCCACCAGTGCCGTGCTCAGCGCAAGCAGGGTGAGCCACAGCAGCGAGGAGCCGTAGGCCATGATGCCATAGAGGAACATGATGCGGTGCGTCAGCTTGAGGCCCCACTGGCTGAGCAGCCGCAGGTGCTGGAGGTTGCCCTGCGACCAGCGTCGGTCGCGTTTGAGCTCGTCGAGCAGCGTGGGCGGGGGTTCCTCGTAGCTGCCCGGCAGGTCGTGGGCCAGCCACACCTCCCAGCCTGCGCGGCGCATGTAGGCGGCCTCGACGAAGTCGTGGCTCAGGATCTCTCCGCCCATGGCCGAGCGTCCGGACAAGCGTCCGAGGGCGCAGTGGCGCATGAAGGGCGCCAGGCGGATGATGGCATTGTGCCCCCAGTAGTAGCCGTCGCCCATCTGCCAGTAACTCAGCCCGGCGGCGAACAGCGACCCGTAGACGTGATTGGCGAACTGCTGAATGCGGGCATAGAGCGAGCCGCGGTTCACGATGCGGGGCGCCGTCTGCAGAATTCCGATCTGGCGGCGACGCTCCATGATCCGCACCATCGCCACCAGGGTCTCTCCCGCCATTACGCTGTCGGCGTCCAGCACCACCATGTATCGGAAACCCGCGCCCCACCGGCGGCAGAAATCGGCGATGTTGCCGGTCTTGCGTTTGATGCGCGCCCGCCGGACCCGATAGTGGATGCGTTCGAAGTCGCCCATGTCCCGGCACCATTCGGCCCAGGCCTGTTCCTCCGCGATCCAGGTCTCCGGATCCGAGGAATCGCTCAGTACGAAGAACTCGAATGCGTCCAACTGCCCAAGGTCACGCAGCGACCGGTACGTGGCACGCAGGCCGGCGAAAACGCGCGCCACATCCTCGTTGCAGATGGGCATCACGATGGCGGTGCGCGGCAGGGGCGCCGCCTCGTCTGCATGCTGTTCCAGCAGCCCCGAGACCGAATAACGCCGGGCCGGGAACCACCCGACCCAGAAGCCCGCCGCCGCCGTCCAGAACCCCAGCGAGATCCATCCGAACAGGATCGCGAACAGGCCGGCCACCGAGAGCTCCAGCGCGCCCTCCCCCTGGTTGGGCAGCATCTCCAGGAAGTAGCGCGTGGCCACGGCACTCTGCGTCCCCGCTAGTCCGAACAGCAGGAACC
>JALVEU010000154.1 GCA_027030565.1 Gammaproteobacteria bacterium
ATGCAGCTCTGCCGTGCAGGGCATCGCGCCCAGCAAGGTCACGTGGGGCTCGAACTCGGGTGTGTCGAAGCGCCGGGCGAGCTCACGGATGAGGCCGGCCAGGGCCCGGCCGGCAGAGGGTTCCGGTAGGAGCCACAGTGCGCAGGCCCGACCCCGAGGTGAATCGGCGGCTCCGGTCACAGGAACAGCCGGCGCCACCAGGACCGCTCGTGCCGCTCCAAGTCACGCACGCGCTCCGGGAAGTTGGCGCGCAGCACCTCGAGGGCATCGGCGGCGGGCTGGTCCAGCTGCAGCTTGCGATAGGCCTGGACCATCACCACCAGTGCGTCGGCCACGGCAGGCGCCCCCTGATAGTTTTCCAGCACATACTTGCCACGGTTGGCGGCCGCCACCCACGCCCCGCGGCGCATGTAGAAATCGGCCACGTGCATCTCGTGTTCGGCCAGCTCGTTGCGCAGGAAGATCATGCGCTTGCGGGCATCGGCGGCATAGCGGCTGTCGGGATACAGGCGCAGCAGGTGGCCGAAGTCCTCGAAGGCCTGCTGCAGTGGGGTGGGGTCCTTGGTGGCCGGGTCGCGGCCCAGAAACGGGGTCAGGAACGTGCGTCCGCGGTTGAAGTTGGCCAGGCCCTTGAGATACCACGCATAGTCGGTGTGCGGGTTCTGTGGATGCAGCTTGAGGAAGCGGTCCGCCGCGGCGATGGCCGCATCCCACTCCTCGTTCTTGTAGTAGGCGTAGGCGATCTCGAGTTCGGCCTGCTGGGCGTAGCGCCCGAAGGGGTAGCGGGCCTGCAGGGTCTCGAAGAGATTGACGGCCTCGTCGTAGTTGCCCTTGAGGAGTTCGCTGTGCGCCTCGTTGTAGAGCTTGGCCGCCGACCAGCCCTTGGTGGGGTCGTAGTCGCCGAACCAGCGGTTCCAGGTGCTGCAGCCCGTGACGCCCAGCACGGCAACCAGGACCAGGGGCAGGGCGAGTCGATGAACGATCGGGGTCATCGGGGGTCTACCGGCAGCGACAAGAGGCGTATTATCGGGATTTCCCGACCGGTTTGCATGGGCCTGATCCGCGAAACGATGGAACGTACGCACACCCGCCGCCGGCTGCAGATCCCGGAGTCGCTGCACGGTGCGCGGCTCGATCTGGCACTGGCCCGGCTGCTGCCGGACTACTCGCGCAACCGCATCCAGGCCTGGATCCGTTCCGGTCGGGTGCGGGTGGGGGGTGCCCGGCGCCGGCCGCGCGATCCCGTGCGCGCCGGCGAGCGCGTGGAGTTGGAGGTCGACACGCCTGCGGCGCTGGAGGACCGGCCGCAAGCCATGGCGTTACAGATCCTGTTCGAGGACGCGCACCTGCTGGTCCTCGACAAACCCCCTGGGCTGGTGGTCCACCCGGGTGCGGGCAATCGGGAGGGCACCCTGCTCAATGCCCTGCTCCATCACAGCCCGGCCTCGCGCAGTCTGCCGCGGGCCGGCCTCGTGCACCGCCTGGACAAGGACACCAGCGGGGTGCTGGTGGTGGCGAAGACGGAGCCCGCCCAGACGCGGCTGGTGGCCGCGATGCAGGCGCGCCGCATCCGCCGCGAGTATCTCGCCCTGGTGCAGGGGCGTGTGATCGCGGGGGGCAGCGTAGACGCCCCCATCGGGCGGCACCCGGTGCACCGCACCCGCATGGCTGTGGTCCCCACGGGCCGGCCGGCGGTGACGCACTATCGGGTGGAGCGGCGCTTCGGCGCGCACACCTTGCTTCGGGTACGCCTGGAGACGGGGCGCACCCATCAGATCCGCGTCCACATGGCCCATCTGCGTCATCCCCTGGTGGGGGACCCCGTCTATGGGGGACGGCCGCGCCTGACCAAGGGAATGGATCCGAGTCTCGCCGAGGCACTGCGCGCCTGGCGGCGTCAGGCCCTGCACGCCCACCGCCTGCGGCTCGAACATCCGATGACGGGTGCGGTACTGGAATGGGAGGCACCGCTGCCGGAAGACTTCGCCACACTGCTGCGGACGCTGGAACAGGCCGATGCCCTTTCTGTGCTGGATCCGGCCTGAATGGCCCTCGGCGTCACGGGTGCAGGCGGCCTTCACGCTGCGCCCAGGCGGGTACAGCCGAGGCCCCTATGCCGGGCTCAATCTAGGGACCCACGTGGGCGACGTGCCCCGGGCGGTGGCGGCCAACCGGGCCCGGCTGCATCGCGGCCTGAAGCTGCCGGCCGAGCCGGTGTGGCTGCAACAGGTCCATGGCACGCAGGTGCTACATCTGCCGGCGGCCGGTGGCCGTCCGGTGGCCGACGCCGCCTGGACGGATCGCCCGGGTGTAGTCTGTGCGGTGCAGGTGGCCGATTGTCTCCCGGTGCTGCTGGCCGACCGGGAGGGCACCCGGGTCGGTGCAGCACATGCCGGCTGGCGCGGGCTGGCCGCCGGCGTGCTGGAGGCCACGGTCGCGGCCATGGGTCTACCGGCCGGGCGTCTGATGGCGTGGCTCGGGCCGGCCATCGGCCCGCGCAGCTTCGAGGTGGGCGAGGAAGTGCACGCGGCCTTCGCCGAGCGGCATCCCGAGGACGCCGCGCACTTCCAGGCCGTGGCGCCCGGGCGCTGGCGGGCCGACCTCTACGGACTGGCCCGTGCGCGCCTGGAACGGAGCGGCGTGCAGAGCGTGTGCGGCGGCGGTGACGATACCTTCTCCGATCGCGGCCGCTACTACTCCCATCGCCGTGACGGCGTGACGGGGCGTATGGCGGCCCTGATCTGGCTGCCGCCGTGAGCCGCCGGCCCACGGCGGATGCTTGAATCCTACGGGGTCCGCCACCATGTTTCGACAATAGATTTTGCCAAGGGGGTCTTAGACCGATGCGAATGGACAAGTTGACCAGCAAGTTTCAACTCGCGCTTCAGGAAGCGCAGTCCCTGGCCGTGGGCCGGGATCATCAATTCATCGAGCCCGAGCACGTGCTCCTGGCCCTGCTGGACCAGGAAGGCGGCACGGTGCGCCATCTGCTCACCCAGGCCGACGTCAACGTGGCCAAGCTGCGCTCGGCCCTGGGCGAGGCCCTGGACCGGATGCCCCGAGTAGAGGGGGCCGCCGGCGAGGTGCACATCTCCAACGACCTGGCCCGGGTCCTCAACATCACCGACAAACTCGCCCAGCAGCGCGGCGACCAGTACATCTCCTCGGAGCTCTTCGTGCTGGCCCTGGTGGAGGACAAGAGTCGGGCCGGGGAGCTGCTGCGCGAGGCGGGCGCCACCAAGTCCGCCATCGAGCAGGCCATCGAGGCCATCCGGGGCGGTCAGAAGGTGGAGGATCCCAACGCCGAGGACCAGCGCCAGGCCCTGGACAAGTAC
>JALVEU010000155.1 GCA_027030565.1 Gammaproteobacteria bacterium
CGACGCCCTGGTCGTCCAGGCACGGATCGGAGTCATCGAGGACCCCCGATTCGAACGCCAAGTGGAGACGCTCTATCGGAACCTCTACGACTTCCTCGCGAAGGCGGGCCATCCCCACCCCCTGCGCATATGGCAGTACATCGAGCGGATTCACACGCCCTATCGACAACTCGACCGCTACCAGCGCTTCTGCGCCGGGCGGCACCGGGCCCTGGCGGCCCGCACCCCCAGGGAACGCCTGCCGGCGGCCACCGTCATCGGCTCACGCCAGCCCGGCTTCACACTCTATGCGCTGGCCGCCGCGGAACCCGCCCTGCAGATCGAGAACCCACGCCAGGTCAGTGCCTTTCACTATCCACGTGACTATGGGCCAGCCAGCCCGTCCTTCTCCCGTGCCGTGCTCAAGCGCTGGCCCGGTGGCGGTGTGCACCTCTATATCTCCGGCACGGCGAGCATCGTCGGGCACCACTCGCGGCATCCAGAGGATGCCGAGGCCCAGCTCGAAGAGACGGTGGAGAACCTGGAGAGGCTGTTGGACCGGGCCGTCGAAGCCGGGGCGCCGCCCCTGCGCCTCGACGAGCTCTCCGCCTTTCGCCTGTACGTGCGTCACCGCCACCACGCCGAGCGCCTCGAGGCCCGCCTGCGCAACCTGGTGGGGCGGGATTTGCCTCTGGTCATGCTCGAGGGAGAGATCTGCCGGCGCGAGCTGCTCCTGGAGATCGAGGCCGCCTGGTATGGCGACGGCCCCTAGCCACGCCAGCACCAGGGGGTGGCCCCCCGACACGGATGCCTGAACTGCCCGAGGTGGAGACTACTCGCCGCGGTATCAGGCCGTGGCTGGTGGATCGCTGGATCGTGGAGGTGGTGGTCCGCGAGCCACGCCTGCGGTGGCCAGTGCCGGCCGATCTGGACGAACAGCTGTGCGGTGCACGGATCCACGAGGTGCGCCGTCGAGGAAATACCTGATCCTTGACACGGCGGCCGGCGCCGTGCTGCTGCACCTGGGCATGTCGGGCAGCTTGCGCGTCGTCGAGGCCACCCAGCCGCCAGACACCCATGACCACGTGGATTTCGTATTGGACTCGGGCAAGGCCCTGCGACTGCGCGATCCGCGCCGGTTCGGGGCCGTGATCTGGGCCGGTGCCCGGCCCGAAGCCCACCCGTTGCTCGCAGGGTTGGGCCCTGAACCGTTCGATCCGGCCTTCGATGGAGACTGGCTCTACCAGCACGCGCAAGGGCGCAGAGTGGCCGTCAAACCGTTCATCATGGACGCCCGGGTGGTGGCGGGGATAGGCAACATCTACGCCAACGAGGCGCTGTGGGTGGCAGCCATCGATCCACGCAGAAGCGCCGGACGGATCGCCAAGGAACGTTATCAACGCCTGGCCGATGCCATCCGTCAAGTGCTGCGCGAGGCCATCGAGGCCGGCGGCACGACATTACGGGACTTCGTGCGCGAAGACGGAAGACCCGGTTATTTCGGGCGCGTCTTGCGGGTGTACGGTCGAGCGGGCGCGCCCTGCCCGCGCTGCGGAACGCCCATTCGGCGTGGCGTGCTGGGCCAGCGATCGACGTTTTGGTGTCCCCGCTGCCAGCACTGAACAAGGGCAAGCGGGAACCCTGAAGGTGGAAGGCCGGCGACCGCCGGCCTCCGGGGAGAACGAGCGCTGGGGTCAGCCCAGGGCCTTGATGCGCGCGTTGAGACGGCTCTTGTGCCGGGCGGCCTTGTTCTTGTGGATGATGCCCTTGTTGGCCGTGGCGTCGATGATGGGTACCGCCCGGCGGTAGGCCTCCACAGCCGCACCCCGGTCGCCGGACTCGATGGCCTTGACCACGTGCTTGATCAGCGTGCGCACGCGCGAACGGTGCATCCGGTTGCGGATCCTGCGCTTCTCGGCCTGGCGGGCACGCTTGCGTGCCGAAGGTGTATTGGCCAAGGGTGGAACTCCTCCAGCTGGTTCGTCCTGCGGAAAGGGGCGCTATGGTCTGGAAAAACGGCCTTGAAGTCAAGGCCCTGGCATCGGCACACTTGGGCGCCATGTTCCGACCTGATCCGCCGATCCGATGAGCGTGCGCCTGCTGCGGTCCACGGCGGTGGTCTCGGCCATGACCTTGGTCTCGCGCCTGTTCGGCTATTTGCGCGACATGGTCATCGCCGTGAGCTTCGGGGCCACCGGGGCCACCGATGCCTTCTTCGTCGCCTTCCGCATCCCCAACTTCCTGCGCCGGTTGTTTGCCGAGGGGGCCTTTTCGCAGGCCTTCGTTCCCGTGTTCTCGGAGTACCGGGAGCGACACGACTCACAGGCCCTGAAGGATCTCGTGGACCATGTCACCGGCAGCCTGACCCTCGCCCTGGTGGGCGTGACGGCCCTGGGCGTGGCGGCCGCCCCGCTGATCATCTCGGTGTTCGCTCCCGGTTATCTGGACGACCCCCAGCGCTTCGGGCTGGCGGCGGACATGCTGCGGATCACCTTTCCATACCTGTTGTTCATATCCCTGACGGCCTTGGCAGGCGGCATACTCAACAGCATGGGCCGCTTCGCGGTGCCGGCCTTCACACCCGTGTTGCTGAACCTCTCACTCATCGCCGCCGCCCTGTGGCTGGCCCCACACATGGCGGAGCCGGTCACCGCTCTGGCCTGGGGGGTGTTCATCGCGGGCGTGGCACAACTCGCTCTGCAGATCCCGTTCTTAGTGCGCCTCGGCCTCCTGCCGCGCCCCCGGCTCGCGCGGGCCCACCAGGGTGTGCGCCGGATCCTGACCCTCATGCTGCCCGCCCTGTTCGGGGTTTCCATCGTGCAGATCAACCTGCTGTTCGACACCCTGATCGCTTCCTTCCTGGCCTCCGGGAGCATCTCCTGGCTCTACTACTCGGACCGTTTCGTGGAACTGCCGCTGGCGCTGTTCGGCATCGCCCTCAGCACGGTGACACTGCCCCGCCTCTCCCGCCAGCACGCCGGAGCGGATGGCGACGGTTTTCGGCGCACCCTTGACTGGTCCCTGCGCTCGGCGTTTCTGGTGGCCGTCCCGGCCACCCTGGGTCTGGTGGCCTTGGCAGGGCCGATCCTGGCCACGCTGGTGCAGTACCGTGCCTTCTCGCCGGAGGACACGCAGATGGCGCGCCTCAGTCTCATGGCCTACGCCCTGGGGCTGCCGGCGTTCATGGGGATCAAGATCCTCGCCCCTGGCTTCTACTCCAGGCAGGACACCCGCACGCCCGTCAAGATCGGCGTGGTGGCCATGCTCGCCAACATGGCGCTCAACGTGGCCTTCGTGGTTCCTTGGCTATGGATGGGGCTGCCCGGTCCGCACGCGGGCCTCGC
>JALVEU010000156.1 GCA_027030565.1 Gammaproteobacteria bacterium
AGCCGCGCCCCAGGTCGTAACGTCCCACCAGGTCACCGAACAGGGCATGGCGCAGATCGCTGCGGTCCGCACCGATGCCGGGCACGAGCAGGTTGTCCGGCCCGCTGGGCACGTTGCTGTCGTACTCGAGTCGATAGCCGGCCTCGGCCTGCAGCCCGGTGCGGCCGGCACCGTCGCCGAGCAGCCATGCCTGCACGTCCGGGTCCAGGTCTTCGGTGGACGCGGCTCGGGTCGCACTGGCCACTGCGGCCAGCGCCAGGCAGACGAGCAGCGCCGACAGGCGGCCGCGCACCCGGGGGACGAGGAGCCGCCCAGCGGGGCCGGTCGCTGCGGCGCCCATCAGAAGCTCGCCTCCGTCTCCAGGAACAGCAGCAGCACGCGAGAGGTCGCCGTGCCTTGGCGTCCGGCCAGTACCAACACGTCGTTGGGCTGCAGGGCGGCCCCGAAGATGCGCTCGTCACCGCCGCGGTCCACACGGAGCAGGTCCAGCGTCCGGCCGTCGGTGGGATCGAGCAGCACCAGCAGGCCATCGGCGCCACCGGGTCCCGCCCCGCGTCCGCCGGCGTAGAGGAAACCGCGGGAGTCCGTGGCCAGGGCGCGCAGTCGGTCACCCTCGGTCAGGCTGCGCGCCCAGCGGCTCTCCAGCGCCGCATCCAGGCGCCGGATCCGCCAGTCCCCGGCCGCCGTGGTGCCACCCAGCACCACATCCCGTCCGAGGAGCACCATGGCCTCCACGGGCATGTCGTCCAGCCCGGTCTCGGCGCGTGTCTCCCCACTCTCGGGGCGATAGACGCGCAGCCAGCCCCGATCCTGTGCCGACCCCCGGCTCCCGCCCACCAGGACCCCGCAGGTGGGCGCGGGCGGCTCTCCAGGGCAGGGCCGCAGGGCCAGGGCGTAGGCGGTCTCGGTGGCCGGGGAGGGGCCGGTGCGGATCCACTGCGTCTCCAGGGCGTGCGTGAAGCAGCTCACCAGAGGGTCGAACGTGCGGCCATTGTAGCGTTCACCGGCGGCGCACACCCGCTGCCGGTCCGCGGCCACGGCGTACAGGGCGTCCACACCGTGGCCGGTGCGGATCCAGCGCTCCTGCAGGAGGCTGCCCCGTGTGTCGTAGTGGAAGACGAAGGCCTGGTATTCCGCGCCCACCAGCCCGTAGCCCACCACGTACACGGTTTGTCCTCTGGGCTCCACGGCGACGCCGTAGCCGTATTCGTGGCCGCCGGCGTCGATGCGCCGGCGCCACAGCAGGCGCCCCGCCGCGTCGGTCTTGATGAGCTCGGCGTCGTAGTCGCCCTCGTGAAAGGCGAAGCCCACCCCATAGGTCTGCCCGTAGGCATCCACCGCGATGGCCTGCAGGGCCTCGTCGGGAAAATCCTCCCCGGGACCCGAGGCGGAAAGGTCCGGAAGCGCAACGAGCGCCGGCGGATTGGCCGACAGGCTGGGCACGACGTCGGCATCGCCCTCGGCGATCCGCAGGTTCAGGGGCAGCTGCAGTCGCTGGCCGGCGGCGTCGCGCGCCTCCACCACGAAGTCGAAGACCCCGGCCCGTTCCGGTGTTCCGGCGATGCCGTCGATGCATGAGCCCGTCGGCGCACCCACGGCCAGCCCGGGTGGCAGAGCACCCGCCACCAGCCGGCACGTGGGCTCGCCCTGGGCGCCGGCGATCAGCAGGGGGGCGCGGTAGGGCATGCCGACCCGCCCATGGGGCAGGGGCGGAGTCTGATTCTCCAGCCCACCGGCCAGCAGCCGCAGGCGCAATCCCCTGGCGGCCGTATCGCCACGGCTGTCCTGCACTCGCGCATCCACCCGCGTTTCGGCGAGCACCCCGGGGGCGGCCAATGGTCCCTCGGGCCGCTCGGGCCGGCCGAAGATGGTGCCGGTGAGTGGATCGAGGCGCAGCCCCGGGAGGAGGCCTGCGGCCTCCCAGCGGTAGGGTTCGCGGCCGCCGCTGGCGAGGAGCTGGGCGGCATAGGGCGCGTTGGAGACCGCATCGGGCAGCCGTGTGGTCACGACCCGCAACGCATTGGGCAGGATGCGCAGCACGTAGGCCCGTCGCGCCTCGCGGCCTCGGGCATCGCGCGCCCGCAGGGTGAAGGGATACGCTCCGGCATCGAGGGGCGTTCCGGTCAGCCGTGAGCCCGCCAGGGCCAGGTCCGGCGGCAGTGCGGCCGGATCGACGAGTTCGAAGCGGGCCGGTGGGGTGCCGCCCCGCAGATCGAACTGCGCCGAGTAGGGGACGTTCACCATCCCCTCCGGCAGGGCCTCGGGGACGATGACCAGGGGAGGCGGGAGCACCTCGGTGGTCGCCGTGGCCTCCGCCGGCTCGGCCCCCGGGGCCGTGACCCGCACCCGGTTGACGAAGCGCCCGCTGCGCAGGGCCCGCACGCGGATCTCGTAGCGCGCGGTGGCGTGGCCGGCGAGCGGGCCGAGGATGCAGCGCGGCACCCCTTGAGGATCGTTGCGACAACCGGAGGTGGCCTCCAGGCTCAGGCCTTCGGGCAGTGTGTCCAGGGCGACCACCTCCGTCACCTCACGCCCGCCGCGGTTGGTGACCACCACGGTATAGGTGAAGGGCTCGGCCGGCTCCACCGGCTGCTCTGGACCCGACTTGGAGACGGCGAGCTGCGGACGGGGTAACACCCGCGTGGTCTGCGTGGCGCCGGTGCTGCGATAGCCGGGGCTGCTGGTCAGGGCGGTCGCCCGGTTGGTCACCAGGCCCGCCCGCACGGCCCGCGCGTGCAGTACGTAGCGCTTCGTCTGGTGCGGCGCCAGGTCGCCCAGCAGACACACGGGATATCCCGGCTGCCCGGCACAGCCCTCCGTGGAGACGAAGGCGAGTCCGGGCGGCAGCGTGTCGATGACCCGTACGTTGGTGGCGGTCGCTTGGCCGGCGTTGGTCACGCTGATGGTGTATTGGACGCGCTCGCCCACCGTCACCGGGTCGGGGGTGTCGATCTTGCGGACGACGAGCCGCCCGCCCCGCGGGACGGGCGGCAGGATCCGGGTGGTCTGGATGCCGGTCCCGTCCTGGAAACCGCGGGCGGCGGCCGTGGCGCTGTTGGTCGCGGTCCCCGCGGCGCCCGCCCGGACTTGGATGGTATAGCTGCGGGACTGACCCGGGCCGAGGTCACCCAGCGTGCACAGGGGCACGCCGTTGGGGTCCTCGGCACAGCCCTGGGTCCCCACCAGGGTGAGCGGGCCTGGCAGGGCGTCGGTGACCGTGACCCCGAACGCCGTGCGTTGGGTCGAGGGATTGGTGACCTGGATGCGGTAGCTGAAGGTCTCGCCCACCCGGACCGGATCGGCCGTATCCCGCTTGTCCA
>JALVEU010000157.1 GCA_027030565.1 Gammaproteobacteria bacterium
GTCGCCGGGTCTGCCGGCCGCCGTCCAGTTGCGTGAAGGCCTGGACGGGTACGTGCTCTTCGGCATGGAGCCTTCCCTGGACACGGCCGCAGGCGCTGCGGCGCTGCGCACGCTGGAGCAGGCCGGTTGTGTGGTCGCGCTCAGCGCCTATGCGAGCGACGAACTGCTGGGATGTGCGGACGTGGTGCTGCCGCTGGCGCAGTTCACGGAGACCTCGGGCACCTACGTGAATCTGGAGGGGCGCTGGCAGGGCTTCCGGGGTGTGGTGGCCCCGCCGGGAGAGGCTCGGCCCGGCTGGAAGATTCTGCGTGTGCTGGCCAACCGCCTGGGACTCGAGGGCTTCGAACAGGAGAGCAGCGCCGAGGTGTTGGCCGAGCTGCGGGAGCGCATTCCGGGGGATTTCTCCCTCGACAACGCCCTCGGCGAGGCCGAGCCCGCAGGCTTCGACTGGGGTTCGGGGCTGCAGCGGGCCGGCGGAGTGCCCATCTACTCGGGCGACGCGCTGCTGCGCCGCGCCGAGCCTTTGCAGCGCACACCCCTGGGTGGCCGCGCGCAGGCGCGGTTGCATCCGGCCGAGGCCGAGGCCCGGGGCCTGACCGGGGCCGAGTGGGTCCTGGTGGCGCAGGGCGGGGCACAGGTCCGCCTGCCCCTGGTCCGAGATGAGACGGTGCCCAGGGGATGTGTGTGGATCCCGGTTGGTGTGACGGGTGTGGAGCCATTGGGGCCGGCCTTCGGTCCCGTGCAGCTGGAGGCCGGCTGATGACGGAGCTCTGGACGAGTCTGCCGGAGGATCTGCGCACGGTGGTGGTGATCCTGCTCAAGATCGTGGCCGTCCTGGTACCGCTCATGACGGCCGTGGCCTACACCACATTCGCCGAGCGCAAGATCATCGGCTACATGCAGGTGCGGTTGGGACCCAACCGCGTCGGGCCCAAGGGCTGGCTCCAGCCCATCGCCGACGCCCTCAAGCTCCTGTTCAAGGAAGTGGTGGTCCCCACCCAGTCCGACCGCTATCTGTTCTTCATCGCCCCAATCCTGAGCTTGGGCCCATCGCTGGCCGCCTGGGCGGTGATCCCGTTCAACGACGGCTGGGTACTGGCCGACATCGACGCCGGACTGCTCTACGTCCTGGCCCTGACGTCCGTGGGGGTGTACGGGATCATCATCGCGGGCTGGGCCTCCAACTCCAAGTACGCGCTGCTCGGGGCGATGCGCTCGGCGGCCCAGATCGTGGCCTACGAGATTGCCATGGGGTTTGCCCTGGTCTGCGTGCTCATGGCCGCGGGCAGTCTGAACCTGGGCGATATCGTGCGCGGCCAGCAGGGGGGGCTGTTGCACTGGTACTGGCTGCCCCTGCTGCCCATCTTCGGGGTGTATTTCATCTCGGGGGTGGCGGAGACCAACCGCGCGCCCTTCGACGTGGCCGAGGGCGAATCGGAGATCGTGGCGGGCTTCCACGTGGAGTACTCGGGGATGGCCTTCGCCGTGTTTTTCCTCGCCGAGTACGCCAACATGATCCTCATCTCGGCGCTCACGGCGCTCATGTTCTGGGGCGGCTGGCTGTCGCCCTTTCCGGAATCGTGGAGCCATTGGCCGATGGTGGGCGGAGTGCTGGACGACGGCCTGCACTGGTTCCTCCTCAAGACGGCGTTCTTCCTGTTCTGTTTCCTCTGGTTTCGCGCCACCTTTCCCCGTTACCGCTATGATCAGATCATGCGCCTGGGGTGGAAGGTGTTCATCCCCGTGACCCTGGTGTGGATCTTCCTGGAGGGGGTCGCCGTGGCGCTCAAGATCGAACCCTGGTTCGCCTGACGGAGGTGCCCATGCTCGCACCGATCAAGAATTTCTTTCAGACCTTCATGCTCCTGGAGCTGTTCCGGGGCTTGAGGGTCACGGGTTACCGGCTGTTCACCCGCAAGTTCACGATCCAGTATCCGGAGGAGAAGGCGCCCATCTCGCCGCGTTTCCGCGGCCTGCACGCCCTGCGCCGCTATCCCAACGGCGAGGAGCGCTGCATCGCCTGCAAGCTCTGCGAGGCGGTCTGCCCGGCCCTAGCCATCACCATCGAATCCGAGGAGCGTGCCGACGGCACGCGCCGGACCACACGCTACGACATCGATCTATTCAAGTGCATCTACTGCGGTTTCTGTGAGGAGGCCTGTCCGGTGGACTCCATCGTGGAGACCCACATCTACGAATATCACTTCGAGCGCCGGGGTGAGCAGATCATGACCAAGGAGAAACTCCTGGCCATCGGTGACCGGTATGAAGCCGAGATCGCTGCCGCCAAGGCCGCCGATGCGCCGTACCGCTGAACGGGCGCATCCGGGGAAATGGGGGATTCATGACGTTTACGCAGTTCGTCTTTTTCGTGTTTGCGACCGTGGCGGTGCTCTCGGCGGTGGCGGTGATCACGCTGCGCAACCCGGTACACGCCGTGCTCGCCCTGGTGCTCGCCTTTTTCTCGGCGGCGGCCGCCTGGCTGCTGGCCGAGGCCGAGTTCCTGGGGATCACCCTGGTCTTGGTCTATGTGGGTGCGGTGATGGTGCTGTTCCTCTTTGTGGTGATGATGCTGGACATCAACATCGCGCGGATGCGCGAGGGGTTTGCACGCTACTTCCCGGTGGGCCTGGTCGTGGCCCTCGTCATGGGGGCCGAGCTGGTCCTCTACGTGCTGAGTCGCGCGCCCGAAGCGCCGCCTCCGGCGCCTACTCCAGCCGAGGTCAGCAACACCCGGATGCTCGGCGAGGCCTTGTATACCCAATACCTGTATCCCTTTGAGATCGCCGCCCTGATCCTGTTGGTGGCCATCGTTGCGGCCATCACGCTCACGCTGCGCAGACGCCCGGACACCAAGTACCTCAATCCGGCCGAACAGATCCGCGTGCGCCGCGAAGAGCGGGTGCGCCTGGTCAAGATGAAGAGCGAATCATGATTCCGCTGGAGCACTATCTGGTCTTCGGGGCGATCCTGTTCGCCCTGAGCGTGGCGGGGATCTTCCTCAACCGGAAGAATCTCATCGTGCTGCTCATGTGCATCGAGCTGATGCTGCTGGCGGTCAACACCAACTTCATCGCCTTCTCGCATCAGTTCGGTGACATGGCCGGCCAGGTGTTCGTGTTCTTCATTCTCACCGTGGCGGCGGCCGAGGCGGCCATCGGGCTGGCGATCCTGGTGGTGCTGTTCCGCAATCGGCGGTCCATCAATGTGGACGACCTGGATTCGCTCAAGGGTTAGCCCATGGAAAACGTGTACTTGGCCATTCCGCTCGCCCCGCTCGTCGGGGCCATCGTCGCCGGGCTG
>JALVEU010000158.1 GCA_027030565.1 Gammaproteobacteria bacterium
GATCTCCACCCCGTTGATGGACATCGCCACCCAGCCATCGCAGCAGGCGGTGCACGGGGGGCATTGCCTGGGAGTCGGGCGGTTCAAGGCGTGCTCACAGAAGGCATTGAACCTTCACGATGGCCATTACGCAGGGGCCCTGTCAAGCGGCAGGCGCGCAGCATGCAATTCCGCGAGGTAGGCCTCCAGCACCGTCTCGCCCCGAGCGGCCACGAATGCCGCCGCGGCCTGGCCCAGCGCCCGGCGGGCGGCGGCGTCGGCGAGCAGCCGGGCGATGGTCCGGCCGGCTTCCCCTTCGTCGTCCACCTGGACGACGGCACCGGCCTCGACCAGGTCCTCGGTCTCCTGGGCGAAGTCCTCCATGTGGGGGCCCACCACCACGGCCCGGCCCAGGCGGGCCGGCTCGAGCAGGTTGTGTCCTCCCGCAGGCACCAGGGAGCCGCCCATGAACACCAGTTCGGCATGGGCCATGAACCGCAGCGCCTCGCCCAGTGTGTCCACCAACCAGATCCGCTCCGCGGGCGGCTCACCCCGCGAACGTACCGCCACACCAAAGCCTGCTGCGCGCAGGCGTGCGGCGATGGCCGGTCCACGTTCCGGGTGGCGCGGCACCAACGCCAGGACGGGGGCGTCAGACGGCAGCATCCGCTCGATCCGCGCCAGCCGCAGCTCTTCGTCCTCATGGGTGGACACCGCCGCCCAATAAGGGACTGCCGAGGGTGGAGGACCTGCCGGATCGGCGGGGCAACCGGCCCACTTGAGATTCCCGACCACCTGGACACGATGGGCACCCAAGGCCCGGAATCGCTCGGCATCGCCCTCGGAGCGGGCGAGCACGCCCCGCACGGGCGCCAACGCCTGGGCATAGAGTCGTGCCAGCCATGCCGGGGCGCGTAGGGTGCGCTCCGTGAGCCGCGCGTTGAACAGGACCACTGGAATACCGCGCCGATGACATGCCCCGTACAGTTCCGGCCAGATCTCTGTTTCGCAGACCAGCAGCGCCCGGGGGCGAAACCTGTCCAGAAACCGGGCCACCCGCCGGCGCGTGTCCACGGGCAGGTAGGCGTGCCCCACCGCCCCGGGAAGGACACGAGTGGCCGTGCGGGCCCCGGTGGGCGTGTTGGTGGTCACCAGCAGCGGAGCGGCACCCCTCGCGTGCAGGCGTCGCACCAACGGACAGGCCGTCATCACCTCGCCCACCGAGGCGCAGTGGAACCACAGGGCGCCAGGGGCCCTGGCCTGCCAGTCTCGCCCCAAACGCTCCTCCAGAAAGCGCATCCCGGCCCCCCGGCCCCTGCGCGCGAGAAGCATGCGTACCGCGGGGAGCGCCAGCGCCCACCCCGCACGATAGAGCTTCAGCTCCATGGACGTCCCCCCACCCGTGTGGGGCTGCGGAGGCGTGCACGACGGCTGCGGCTGGGTACGCCGTTCGGTCACCACAGGGGCCTGTCCCTGGTCGCTTGACGGATTCGGTGGGGATCCACCCGCCTCAAGGCTCCCCCGTGGTTTGTTCGAGATCCAACTCCTTGATCTTTCGCGTGAGCGTGTTGCGACCCCAGCCCAACAGGCGGGCGGCCTCCTGACGTTTGCCACCGGTGTGGGCGAGGGCCTCCTGGATGAGGATGCGCTCCACGCGGGTCACGACCTGCGTGGCGAGGGCCTCCTCCCCGGCGTTCAGCCGCCTGGCGACCCAATCGGCCAAGGCGGCGTCCCAGCCCCCACCCCGCGACGTGGAGACCCCGGGTTCGCGGATCTCCGGCGGCAGGTCGTGGAGGAAGATCTCCCGTCCCGAGGCCATCACCGTCAGCCAGCGGCAGACGTTCTGCAGCTGGCGCACATTGCCCGGCCACGGCAGCCCGCTCAGGTATTCCACCACCTCCGGACGGGGCACCTTGCGTTCGGCTCCCAACTCTTCGGCAGCTGCCGCCAGGAAGTGCTCCAGCAAGCGCGGAATGTCCTCGCGCCGCTCACGAAGCGCCGGGAGGTGGATGCGGATGACGTTGAGTCGGTGATAGAGGTCCTCACGGAACAGGCCTTCGCGGACCCGCTGCTCCAGGTCCTGATGGGTGGCGGCGATGATGCGCACGTCGGACTTCACCGAGATGTGACCGCCTACCCGGTAGAACTCACCTTCGGCCAGCACGCGCAGCAGCCGCGTCTGCAGCTCGGGGGGCATGTCCCCGATCTCGTCCAGGAACAAGGTGCCGCCATGGGCCTGCTCGAAGCGCCCGCGACGCTGCGACTGCGCCCCGGTGAAGGCCCCCTTCTCGTGCCCGAACAGCTCCGATTCCAGCAGGTCGCGAGGGATGGCCGCGGCGTTGACGGCCACGAAAGGGCCCTGTGCACGTGGACTATGGCGGTGCAGGGCACGTGCCACCAGCTCCTTACCGGTACCGGATTCACCGGTGATCAACACCGTCATGTGGGACTGGGACAAGCGACCGATGGCGCGAAACACCTCTTGCATGGCCGGCGCCTCGCCCACGATCTCGGGCGTGCGCGTCCCGCTTCGTGGGCTGGACGCGGGGGCCTGCTCTTCCCGACTGAGGGCACAGGCCCTGCGCACCAACGCCACCGCCTCGTCGATGTCGAAGGGCTTGGGCAGATAGTCGAAGGCACCGCGCTGGTAGGAGTCCACGGCGTGCTCCAGATCGGAATGGGCGGTCATCACGATCACCGGGATCTGGGGACGACGCGCCTTGATCCGCTGCAGGAGGTCGAGTCCCTGAACGCCGGGCATGCGAATGTCCGTGACGACCACGTCCGGCTGCGTTCGTTCCATCGCCTGGAGCACGGCGTCGCCCCGTTCGAATCCCTGGACGCGCAGGCCCGCCTTCTGGAAGGCACGCTCCAACACCCAGCGAATCGAGCGGTCGTCGTCGACGACCCACACGTTACATGGCTCGTTCACGAGGGGCCCTCCTCCTGCTCACTATTGGCGACTGGGATGAGGATGCGGAACACGGTATTTCCGGGCTCGGAGTCGAATTCGATGAGCCCCCCATGCTGGGCAATCAGCATCTGGGCGATGGACAGGCCGATGCCAGTGCCCCCGGGCCTTCCCGAGACCATCGGGTAGAACAGGCGTTCGGCCAGATCCGGTGGCACGCCAGGGCCGTCGTCGGCGATGTCCACCTGCACGCCCAGCCTGTAGGTCCGCTGTCCGATACTGAGCCGGTGGCGGATCCGAGACTTGAACAGGACGCGGCCCCGGGGGCCCACGGCCTGCAGCGCGTTGCGGGCGATATTGAGCACGGCCTGCACCAAAAGATCCCGATCGGCCAGGATGGGCGGGATACTGGGGTCATAGTCGTAGGCGATCTCCACCCCGGGCGGGGCCTCGGAAGCGATCAACCGCCGGACGTGTTCCAGGACGCGGTGAATCTCGATGGGGGCCTTGTTGGGACGGGTGCTGGGCCCCAGCATGCGGTCGAGGAGTGCCCGTAGGCGATCGGTCTCCTGAAGGATCACGTCCAGGAACTCCCGCAGGGCGGGATCATCGAGCTCCGCGGCCAGCAGCTGTGCGGCACCCTTGATCCCGCCCAGGGGATTCTTGATCTCGTGGGCCAGGCCCCGCACCATCTCGCGGGATGCCCGGTGGGCCAGCAACTGGCGGTTCTCCTCTCGGATGCGCAGCTCGCGATCCACACGTCGCAGCTCGATCAGCGCCGCGGGGGCGAGTGGCCCATCGAAGATGGGCGTGGCGGTGCAATCCACCACCACGCGCAGCCCGGTAGCCGTCTGCACCGGGATCTCGTGCTCGATGTACGGCCTGCCGGTGAGCAGATAGGCCCCCAGGCGCCGGCTGAGCCCGCCCCCCTCGCAGCGCAGAAGTTCGTCGAGTGGCGCTCCGCGAACATGCCCGGAACTGTGCCCAAGGAGGGCCTCGGCTGCCGGATTGAGGTCGGCGAGGCGAAGATCTTCGTCCAGAACGAGCACCGCGGTGGTCAACTGCTCGAGGAGCTCGCAGCATCGCTGTGCGTCGGTCATGCCCACCATACTTGCAAGACCTGTGCCTTCCCCTGGAGTTCCGGGCACCGATGCCGGAGCGCAGGCCCTGCACCCCTGGACAGCGCACTGCACGACGACCGGCGCCGGTGAAGCCAGGCCCCGAAGGGGCCAGCTATTTCCCGGGCGGGCCGCTGCGTTGCGGTTGGGGAGCGGGGAGCGGCGCGGGGGCGGTGCGGAACAGGCGCGAATACCGATGGAGCGTGAAGGTCACCGGCTCGGAACGCACCAGGACGTTGCCGGAGGGATCCACGACCACGGCCTGCAGCTTGTGCGTACCACGGTCCAGATTCTCGAGTCGGATATCCAGCCGGCCCGCCCGAACCATCGGTTGCCCGTCCAGGTACAACACCACGGCATCCCCGGGACGCAACTGCGGTGGCTGCAGGCCGATACGCACGGTCACATTGCCGGCGTTCTCGCGGATCGATTGATCGTGGGGTGGATACTCGATCCAGACCCTTCGGTACGGGACCGAAACGGACCCCTGCGCCGGTTCGCGCCGCTCGGGCGACTGCTCCGGCTCGGGTGGTGACCGAAACGCCGGTACCACGCGCGGCTGGGGGAGCTCGATCTGCTCCAGATCGCGCACCGGCCACCCTTCCGGCGGTGGCGAGTCGGAGAAGACCATCGCCCCGGTGGAGGGATCGATCCAACGGTAAGCGGTGTCTGCGGCCGCGGCCAGCCGGGTGGCCAGGATGAGCAGCACGCCAATCGCCAAACGGCTCACTGCACGAACGGGCATGGCCTCTCGGTTCTCCCGTTATACATCAGAAGGCCCCGCAGCTGCGGGGCCTTCCCAATATAGCACCTGCCGATTCCGGCGCCGGTCAGACCGAGTAGTACATGTCGAATTCCACCGGATGGGTGGTCATGCGCAGCCGCGTGACCTCCTCCATCTTGAGCTCGATGTAGGCGTCGATGGCGTCGTCGGTGAACACACCACCGGCCTTGAGGAAGTCGCGGTCCTTGTCCAGCTCCTCCAGGGCCTGATCCAGCGAGTAGCACACCGTGGGGATCTTGGCCTCTTCCTCGGGCGGCAGGTCGTAGAGGTCCTTGTCCATGGCCTCGCCCGGATCGATCTTGTTCTGGATCCCGTCCAGCCCCGCCATGAGCATGGCCGCAAAGGTGAAATAGGGGTTGCCGGAGGCGTCGGGGAAACGCACCTCGATGCGCCGTGCCTTGGGGCTGGAGACGAACGGGATGCGGATGGAAGCAGAACGGTTGCGAGCCGAATAGGCCAGTAGGGTGGGCGCCTCGAACCCGGGCACCAGACGCTTGTAACTGTTGGTGGAGGCATTGGTGAAGGCGTTGAGCGCCCGGGCGTGCTTGATGATGCCGCCGATGTACCACAACGCCTCCTGTGACAGCCCGCCATAGAGCTCCCCGGCGAAGATGTTCTCACCGTTCCTGGTCAACGACTGGTGCGTGTGCATGCCGTTGCCGTTGTCTCCCACCAAGGGCTTGGGCATGAAGGTGGCCGTCTTGCCGTAGTTGTGAGCCACGTTGTGCACCACGTACTTGAGGATCTGGTTCATGTCGGCGCGGCGTACCAGGGTGTCGAACTTGGTGCCGATCTCGCCTTGGCCCGCGGTGGCCACCTCGTGGTGGTGGACCTCGGTCTGGACCCCCATCTCCTCGAGGATCAAACACATGGCCGAGCGGATGTCCTGCAGGGAATCGACCGGTGGCACGGGGAAATAACCGCCCTTGACACCCGGCCGGTGCCCGATGTTGCCGTCCTCGTACACCTTCTCTGCGTTCCAGGAGGCCTCTTCGGAGTCGATCTCGTAGAAGGCCCCCTGCATGTCCGCGCCCCAGCGTACGTCGTCAAAGAGAAAGAACTCCGGCTCGGGCCCGAAATACGCCGCGTCCGCAATCCCGGTGGACTTCAGATAGGCCTCGGCGCGCTTGGCGATGGACCGGGGGTCGCGCTCGTACCCCTGGCCCGTGGATGGTTCGACGATGTCGCAGCGCAGGATCAGCGTGGGATCGTTGAAGAACGGATCCATGACCGCCGTGTCGGCCTCCGGCATGAGGATCATGTCCGACTCGTTGATGCCTTTCCAGCCGGCGATGGAGGAGCCGTCGAACATCTTGCCGTCCTCGAACAGGTCTTCGTCGACCACGTGGGCGGGCACAGTCACGTGCTGCTCCTTGCCCCGGGTGTCGGTGAAACGCAAGTCGACGAATTTCACGTCGTTGTCTTTGATCATCTTCAACACGTCGCTAGCGGACATGGGCACTCCTCCAAATCAAGCAGGTCGACACATCGCGCGCCGCCGGGCGGCGCACACGGATTTCCAGAACGACGATCAGTGTTAGCAAACTGTGTGCCAGGGCAGGGCGTGTGTCTGGACCTCAGGCAGGGACACAGCGCGCACCATGATGGATCGTTCTACCCCGCTCACGCACCATACTGGTGCATTCATTCCCGGTGACCGCCCACACGCAGGTGCACGACGTAGTCGCCGTCCCGCTCCCCTTTCCACAGCACAAAATGGCCGTTGATCTTGCACCAAGCGGGAATGTCGTTCAAGGC
The DNA here is from genome assembly GCA_027030565.1 of Gammaproteobacteria bacterium. GTDB lineage: Bacteria > Pseudomonadota > Gammaproteobacteria > JAJDOJ01 > JAJDOJ01 > JALVEU01. The sequence goes on from JALVEU010000158.1 coordinate 6,551, forward strand.
ACCGGGATCCGAACACACGGCCACGACCTCGTCCCCGGGGGCGAGCTCCGCCACCCGGTCCTGGACGCGAATGACCGGCAGCGGGCAGAGCAGCCCACGCAGGTCGAGCTCAACCACACGACCCGAGGGGGCTCCGCTCACAGGTACCAGTCCCGAGGGATCTCCTCCGGGGCCATGGGGCGCACCTGGAGACGGCGCGGCGCCTCGCCCGGCCGCACGACCTCGACCTCCACCCGTTCCGCATCCCGGCCCTGGCTGTAACGGGCGGTCACACGCGCGGCCAGTTCCAGATCCCCATCCTCGATGCCCTCCCCCTCGACGAGCGTCAAGGGCCCGCCGTGACTTACGGTGCGCACGTGGGCGAAGCGCTTGCGATAGCCCTCCAGGAAGCGGGTCTCCCCCTCCTCGCGGGAGACGATCAGTTTGAAATGGGGCCTGGGGCGCAGATGACGACCCACCTTCAGCAACATCAAGTCGTCCAGCTCGTAGCGGCGACCGGGCCGGTGCGCCCACAGATCCCGCAGCTTGGCCGAGTAGTTGGCGTCGGTGAGGAAACAACACCCACCCGCCGGCTGTGCATAACCGGTGATGCCGAACTGGCGGGCCAGCGCTTGCTGAACCTTGCGGGAACGGCCGGAGATGGCATAGAGCTTGTCCCGGTCCACCCAGCCCTCCCGTTCGGGTAGCGTCGGCGGCAGATTCTTCGCGCAGAGCGGACGCAGCAGCAGGTCGTACGCGCCGGACTCACGGGCCACCACCGGCATGGTGTCGCGGCGCTGCGACATGGGCCGCTGCCCGACCACCTCTCCGGTCACGATGAAGTCGAACCCGTGCTGGCGGAGCCACTCGTAGGCCTTGGAGACCATGAAGATCTTGCAGTCCAGACACGGGTTGAGGTTGGCCCCGTATCCGTGCCTGGGATTCAGCACCACGTCCTTGTAGGGTTCCACCACGTCGATGATGTGCAGCTTGATGCCGAGCTGTTCGGCCACCCAGAGAGCGTTGTTGCGCTTTGGACGATTGCGGTCGCGCTTGCGAATGGCATGGGTGTGTCCCTCCACGCAAAAGCCTGTGAAGAAGTTGATGCCCTCCACATGCACGCCCTGCTCCTGCACGATGCGGGCGGCAAGCATGGAGTCGAGCCCCCCCGAGATCAGGGCGATGGCTTTGCGTGGTTCGGACATGGAGGCGATGGCGGATCTGCGGCGACTTCGCGGCTGCTGGAGATGCCGCTCTGACGTTCGGACCCGATGGATTATACGCCCTGCCGCAGGCCCCGGGAACGAAACCATACGACGAGCGGGTATACTTACGCGCCTTCGCTCCAGCCGACCGCTCGTATGCCCGATTACGCCGTGGAGACCTTCCAGGACCTGATCTTCGCGCTCCAGGACCACTGGGCCCGGCAGGGCTGTGTGATCGTCCAGCCCTACGATATGGAGATGGGCGCCGGAACCTTCCACCCCGCCACGTTCCTGCGTGCCATCGGCCCGGAGCCATGGCGTACCGCCTACGTGCAGCCGTCACGACGGCCCACCGACGGGCGCTACGGAGAAAACCCCAACCGGCTCCAGCACTACTATCAGTTCCAGGTCCTGCTCAAGCCCGCCCCGCTCGACATCCAGGATCTGTACGTGGCCTCGCTCGAGGCCCTCGGCATCGATCCGCTGGTCCACGACATCCGGTTCGTGGAGGACAACTGGGAGTCCCCCACCCTTGGGGCATGGGGCCTGGGTTGGGAAGTCTGGCTCAACGGCATGGAGGTCACGCAGTTCACCTATTTTCAGCAGGTGGGCGGATTGGAATGCCGCCCGGTGAGCGGGGAGATCACCTATGGCTTGGAGCGCATCGCCATGTACCTGCAGGGCGCCGAGAGCGTGTTCGATCTGGTCTGGGCTCGCGGACCCCAGGGAACGGTGACCTACGGGGACGTGTTTCACCAGAACGAAGTGGAGCAGTCCGTGTACAACTTCGAGCAGGCGGACGTGGCCGCCCTGTTTGCCTGGTTCGAGACCTGCGAGCGGGAGAGCCTGCGTCTGATCGAGATGGGCCTCGCGCTGCCGGCCTACGAGCAGCTCCTGAAGGCCTCCCACACGTTCAATCTGCTCGATGCCCGCCACGCCATATCGGTGACGGAGCGCCAGCGCTACATCCTGCGTATCCGCACGCTGGCCCGGCGGGTGGCCGAGGCCTATTACGAGAGCCGGAAGCGGCTCGGATTCCCCATGCTGCAAGAGGAGGCCGGCGCATGAGTCCGGCGCTCCCCCCTCAGGACCTGCTGTTCGAGATCGGCACCGAGGAGCTGCCGCCCAAGGCCCTGGCGCGACTGGAAGAGGCGCTGGCAGCGGGCATCCGGGCAGGGCTGGAGCAGGCACAGCTGGCCCACGGGGCCCTGCGCAGCTTCGCCACGCCACGTCGCCTGGCGGTGCTGGTCGAGTCCGTGGCCACGCATCAGCCGGACCGCCGCATCCAGCGCAGGGGACCCGCCGTCGAGGTGGCCTTCGACGCGGAGGGACGGCCCACACGCGCGGCGCTCGGTTTCGCCCGCTCCTGCGGCACGGAGGTCGAGGCCCTGGAACGCCTGCGCACCGACAAGGGCGAGTGGCTGCTCTATCAGGCCATAGAGCCGGGCCGTCCCGCCATCGAGTTGCTGCCCGGGATCGTCGCCGAGGCCCTCGCCCAGCTGCCGGTGCCCAAACGGATGCGCTGGGGTGCCGGTGAGGTGGAATTCGCACGCCCGGTCCACTGGGCGGTCATGCTGTACGGACGCGTGGTGGTGGAGGCCGGGATCCTGGGCGTGCATGCGGGCCGTGAGACCCGCGGACACCGGTTCCACTGTCCGGGGCCGCTCACCCTGGAATCGCCCGACGAGTATGCGCAACGCCTGCTGAAGCCCGGATACGTGCTCGCCGACCGCGGGGAACGTGCACGGCGCATCCGCGAGCAGGTCGAGGCCTGTGCCGCGTCGGTGGGCGGGCGGGCGCTGATCGAGCCGGACCTACTTGAGGAAGTGACCGCCCTGGTCGAATGGCCGGTGGCACTGGTGGGCCATTTCGAGACCCGCTTTCTCGACGTGCCGCCGGAAGTGCTGGTGACCACCATGCAGGACAACCAGAAATACTTCCCCATCGTGGACGATCAGGGCCGCCTGCTCCCCCATTTCGTGGCGGTGTCCAACATCGAGAGCCGTGAGCCCGACCGCGTGCGTGAGGGCAACGAGCGTGTGATCCGGCCGCGCTTCCAGGATGCCGAATTCTTCTGGAATCAGGACCGCAAGACCCCGCTGATCGCCCGCAGGCCGAAGCTTGCAGAAGTGGTCTTCCAGGAAAAGCTCGGCAGCCTGCTGGACAAGTCGGATCGCCTCATGACCCTGGCGCCCCATATCGCGGGGCAGCTTGGGCGTGACCAGTCCTGGGCACGGCGGGCCGCCGAACTGGCCAAGTGCGACCTGCTCACCGACATGGTGTACGAGTTTCCGGCGCTTCAGGGCATCATGGGTCGCTATTATGCGCTGCACGACGGCGAGCCCGAAGAGGTGGCCTGGGCCTTAGAGGAACAGTACCAGCCCAAGGGCGCCGGCGCGCCACTGCCGGCTCACGACACCGGACGCATCCTGGCATTGGCCGACCGCCTGGACACCCTGGTGGGAATCTTCGCGGCGGGCATCCGCCCCAGCGGGCTCAAGGACCCGTTCGGCCTGCGTCGGGGAGCACTGGGGGTACTGCGCATCCTCATCGAACAGGACCTCGATCTGGACCTGCTGGAGCTCCTTCACGAAGCAGCCGCGCGGTACCCCCGCGCGCTGGAAGCCCAGCGCGTGGTGCCCGAGGTCTTCGATTTCTGCGTGGAGCGTCTGCGCGCCTACTACGCCCAACAGGGGATCCCGGCCGACAGCTTCGAGGCGGTGGCCGCCCGCAGGCCCACCCGCCCCGTGGACTTCGACCGCCGGATCCGCGCAGTGGAGGCGTTCCGGCGGCTGCCGGAGGCCGAGGCCCTGGCCGCCGCCCACAAGCGTATCCACAATATCCTCAAGAAGGCCGAGCAGGCTCCCGGGGAGGTCTCGCCCGCAGACTTCTCCACGGCCGGGGAACGCCACCTCTGGGAGGCCCTGCGCACGGCGCGTACCGAGGTCGAGCCCTTGTTTACAGCCGGCGAATACACCCGGGGGCTGGAACGGCTCGCCGCGCTGCGGGAGGCCGTCGACCGGTTTTTCGACGAGGTCTTGGTCATGGCGGAGGATCCGGCCGTGCGCCGCAACCGGCTCGCGTTGCTCTCCACGCTGGCCCAACTGTTCCTGCAAGTGGCTGATATCTCGAGGCTGCAGAGCACGCCGCAGTGAAGCTCGTGATCCTGGACCGCGACGGAGTCATCAACGAAGACTCCGATGCATTCGTCCGATCGGTGGACCAGTGGATCCCTCTGCCAGGCTCGTTGCAGGCCATCGCACGGCTCAACGCCGCCGGCTGGCGCGTGGTGGTGGCCACCAACCAGTCGGGAATCGCCCGCGGCCTGTACTCCGTGGACACCTTCCATGCCATGCACAACAAGATGCAGGCCCTGCTCGCACAGCTGGGCGGGAGCGTGGAAGGGGTGTTCTTCTGCCCGCACGCCCCGCATCACCGGTGCACCTGCCGAAAGCCCCGCCCGGGGCTGTTCCAGGAGATCGCCGCACGACTCCGTGTAGACCTGCGCGGCGTCCCGGCCGTGGGCGATTCGCTGCGCGACCTGCAGGCGGCCGAGCGCGTGGGCGCGCGACCCGTCCTGGTGCGCACCGGCAAGGGTGCCGAGACCGAGCGCCAGGCCGCCCTGCCTCCCGGCACGGAGGTCTTCGACGATCTCCAGGCTTTCGTCGAGAGGCTGTTGGCCCCCCTGCCACTCTGTTGAGCGCCCGCCCGTGAGGTACACCGACGGCACACAAGCCCCGCTTGGGCAAGATTCGGCGCGGCTCCCACCCGGATGGGTGCTGGTGGCCCGGGCGTGCGTGTTCTATCTCGGCATGATGCTGAGCCTGCTGCTCTACGTATTCGCCTTAGTCCCGGTGGCCGCCCTGCTGCCGTTTCGGTCCCGCTACCGGCTGCTCACCACCTGGGGCGACTTCGTGGTGTGGTGGTGCGCGACTTGCTGTGACCTGCACCACGAGGTGCACTACGAGGCACCCCTGCCCAGGCAGGCGAGCATCGTCATGTCGAATCACCAGTCGGCATGGGAGACCCTGGCACTGCAGCGTTATTTCCCCCCGATGGCCTGGGTGCTGAAACGCGAGCTGCTGTGGATCCCGTTCTTCGGCTGGGGACTGGCGCTCATCGAACCCATCGCCATCGACCGCTCGGCGGGCCGCAGGGCCGTGGAGCAGCTGGTGGAACAGGGACGCGCCCGCCTGGGCGCTGGGCGCTGGATCATCGTCTTTCCAGAGGGCACGCGCGTGGCACCGGGGGTGCGAAAACGATTCAAGCTTGGTGGGGCGATCCTCGCCTCACGAACCGGGGCACCGGTGGTCCCGGTGGCCCACAATGCCGGCCTATACTGGCGGCGCAATGCGTTCGTCAAGTACCCCGGCACCATCCGCATCATCGTCGGGGCGGCCTTGGAGACCGCAGGCCGCTCACCGGAGGAGATCAACGCTGCCGTGGAAACATGGGTCCTGGAGAAGCGGACGGCGCTCGAACCCAGGCCGCGGAACACCGGGCCCTCCTGAGCCCCTGTGGACGCCGAAAGCGAGAAGGCCGGCACTCCGGCCGGCCTTCCCTGTGTCGAGTTGACGAAAGACGCGGTTCGATCCGCTATTCCTGCGCCAGACCGATGACTTCGATCTCCACCCGCCGGTTCTGCTGCCGGCCTTCCCGCGTCTTGTTGCTGGCGACGGGCTGGCTCTCGCCGTAGGCCTCGGTGACGATGATGCTCTCGTCGATCCCGGCCGCGACCAGCGCCTGCTTGACCGCGTCGGCACGCCGCTGCGACAGCTTCATATTGTACGCCTCGGTGCCGATGCTGTCCGTGTGGCCGCGCACGATGATCTTGTCCACCTGGCTGAGGCTCTTGATCTTCGCCACGAGATCGTCGATGACCTGCTGTGCGTCGGGACGCAGCGTGGCCTTGTCGAAATCGAACAACGCCCGGGCACTGATGGTGACCTCGTGCACCACGGGCTGCGGGGCCGGCGGCGGCGCTTTCACCTCGGCCTTCATCTCCGGATCGCAGCCTTCCACATAGTTGTCCGGGGTGGGCGCCGTCCACTCGCTGGTCCGCCAGCACTCGCCCCAGCTGTCTCTCCAGATGTTGCCATTGGAATCGCCCCAGTAGCGCACCGTACCTTCGTGAGCGAAGCTCGGAGCGCTGGCCAGCAGCATGGTGGCAGCCAGGCCCAGGGCCGCCGTACCCTGATGGATCTTCTTCATAGTTACCCCCTACAGATTTTTTGGATGGAACCGAACTCCCCTCGCAGCGGGGATCTTCGACCGGATGTCGAAACTAGCCCTAAGTGTAGCGTAAAAGCAGTCTCGTGTCTCGTAATTTATACACTTTTGGGTTATTTTTGCAAAAAAACCACAGTGCCGCTCCCTCGGCCGACCGGGCTGGGGGATCGGCCGGACCGCCGGTCTCCGCAGCATGCGGGGTTCAGGCTAGAATGAGCCACGATCGAGAGCCACCGACGTTCTGGAACCGCAACATGCGCCAACGCCATTGCCTCGCACTGCTCCTTTGCTCGCTGCCGTTGTACCTGGCCCCTCACGGGGCGGCTGCGCGCTACTACGTGGACGGCAAGGACCTCGGCCAGCTCATGGCCGAGTACGAAAAGGTCCAGCGGGGAGACAAGGACGCCCGCCCGGAGTTGGCCGGTAAGTACTTGGGCTACATCCAGGGGGTCACCGATGTCTACGACTACAAGGTGTGCATCCCCAATGGGACCTCCGATGAGGTGCTGGCCGAGGTGGTCACCAAGTACCTGAAGGCCCATCGCAAGAAGTGGTATCGCCCGGCCCTCAACCTGGTCTATACGTCGCTTCAGGAGGCCTATCCCTGTCCTTGAGCACGGTGCGATGGTTCCGTTGCATTGCGCTCGTGCTGCTGGCCGCGGCAGGTGGGACTGTGTCGGCCGCCACCCTGACAGGCCGCGTTCTGCGCGTGGAAACTGGGGACCGTCTGGTGGTGGTGGACCGGGGTGGCGCACAGTATCCGGTGCATCTGCTGGGCATCGCCGCCCCAGGGCCTGGAGAGCCCTTCGGCAGCGCGGCCCGCGATCTCCTCGTTCGGCAGGCCGCAGGGCGGTTTGCGGTGGTTGAGTGGGGCGGCAGGCGCACGGGGGCGGTCGTTACCGGGGTGGTTCAGATCGGTACACACGATCCTGCCCTGGACCTGCTGTATGCGGGTCTGGCCCGCCTCGACGACGCGGAAGCAGCCTTGCTGTCTCCGGAGCGGTTGCAACGCTACCAACACGCCCAGCGCGAGGCCCAAGAGCAGCGCCGGGGCATCTGGAGCCTCGCCGGGCAGCCCCCCGCGCCTCCAGACACCCGCCCCGCTCAGGGACGGATGTAGGACCAGCCCTCCTCCTGCAGCTCCACGATGCGCTGAACGCCCGATGGCACGATGCGCACCCCGTCGAGCAACTGAACCGGTTTTCCGGTTCGGCGTTTGATCTTGTTCATGGTATTGGCGCAGGCGCTGAAGGTGATCTGCTGGGCCGCCAGGCTGGGTATCCGGTCCTTGGCGGCGCTGTCGTCGGCCAGCAGGCTGAGCCCCGGCCCATAGGCGACGATCTCGATCTCCACGTCGTCCATGCCGTAGGCCTTTTGCAGATTGACCGCATTGTTCAGCGCGATCTGCTGGACCTTTGGATCAGCCGTACTGACCTGGATCACCACCTTGTGGCGGGCGAACTCACCGGCCTGGGCACAAAACGCCCACAGGGCCAGGCACAGCCCGCCCAGGATCATGGAACTCCGCATGGTTTGTCCTCCTCATTGGTGTACCGGGAGCGAGCCGCGCACAGGGAGGTTCTGAATAAATCGTCGCGAGCGCCCGAAGGGCAAGGCGCACGGCGCGCAGGATGTCAGTCATATCACATAGATAGGCGGGTATCCCCGCACCGCGCAACACAGCCATTGGGGCGCGCAGCAGATTTTTCAGGACTTCCACGGGCCTTGCCCGAGCCGCTTCGCTCAGATAGTGTCTTCAACTTTACCCTATTGTCCAATCGGAAAGCCGCGACGTACCCATGTCCCAGTCAGACCACACCCCAGACCCCAAACGCCCCTGGTCTTCCATCGTCGTCGATGGAGTGGAGCGGGCCCCTAGCCGTGCCATGCTGCGCGCGGTGGGCTTCGAAGACGAGGACTTCCAACGCCCCCAGATCGGCATCGCCTCCACTTGGTCCATGGTCACCCCGTGCAACATGCATATCGACCAGCTCGCCCGCCATGCGCAGGCCGGGGCGGATGCCGCAGGCGCCAAAGGGGTCATCTTCAACACCATCACCATCTCCGATGGCATCTCCATGGGCACCGAGGGCATGAAATACTCCCTGGTCTCCCGGGAGGTGATCGCCGATTCCATCGAGACCGTCGCCGGCTGCGAAGGCTTCGACGGGCTGGTGGCCATCGGAGGCTGTGACAAGAACATGCCTGGATGCATGATCGCGATCGCACGGCTCAACCGCCCGGCGGTGTTCGTCTACGGGGGGACGATCCTGCCTGGTTGTCATCACGACCACAACGTGGACATCGTATCGGTGTTCGAGGCCGTAGGGCGCTACGCCAAGCACGAGATCCCCCTGGAGGAACTCACCGCCATCGAGAGGGAGGCGATCCCGGGTGCTGGCGCCTGCGGCGGCATGTACACCGCCAATACCATGGCCTCGGCCATCGAGGCGCTGGGCATGAGCCTGCCCGGGAGTTCGGCCCAGGCGGCGATCTCCCAGGACAAGACCATGGACTGCGAACAGGCCGGCCGCGCGGTGGTCCGAATGCTGGACAGCGGGCTGCGCCCGCGCGACATCATGACGCGTGAGGCCTTCCTCAACGCGATCACCGTGGTCATCGCCCTGGGCGGTTCCACCAACGCGGTGCTCCATCTGCTCGCCATGGCCCATGCCGCCGAAGTGGACCTGCGACTGGAGGACTTCGTCTCAGTGGGGCGCCGGGTCCCGGTGTTGGCGGACCTGCGCCCCAGCGGCCGCTACATGATGGCGGAACTGGTGGAGATCGGGGGTATCCTGCCGCTGATGAAGACCCTGCTCGACGCGGGTCTGCTGTACGGCGACTGCATGACGGTGACGGGCAAGTCCCTGGCGGAGAACCTCGCCGAGGTCGCCCCTTATCCGGAAGGGCAGGACATCATCCGCCCGCTGGATCGTCCGATCAAGAAAGACAGCCACCTGGTGATCCTCTATGGCAACCTCGCTCCCGAGGGGGCGGTGGCCAAGATCACCGGCAAGGAAGGCCTGCGCTTCACCGGGAGGGCCCGCGTGTTTGCTTCCGAGGAGGAGGCCTTGCGCGCCATCCTGGACGGCGAGATCCACAAGGGTCATGTGATCGTCATCCGCTACGAAGGCCCCAAAGGGGGGCCGGGGATGCGCGAGATGCTCGCCCCCACCTCCGCCGTCATGGGCCGGGGCCTCGGCAAGGACGTGGCCCTGATCACGGACGGGCGCTTTTCGGGGGGGAGTCATGGGTTCGTCGTGGGTCACATCACACCCGAAGCCGCCGTCGGGGGCCCGCTGGCGCTGGTGGAGGATGGCGACGAGATCACCATCGACGCCGAACGCCGCGAGATCACCCTGCGCGTGGACGAGGCGGAACTCGAGCGGCGCCGCCGCGCCTGGCGGCCGCCCGAGCCGCGTTACCGCCGGGGCGTCCTCGCCAAGTACGCCCGGTTGGTGACCTCGGCCTCGCGGGGTGCGGTGACCGACGATCTTGGGTCCTGACCGGGAAGCTAAGGAGGCGGCACGCCGGCGGGGCCGGGCCGCACGGCGTGCCGCCAATGCGCGTCTCCGCCATGCAGCGGCGACGGCCTACGAGCGGTTGAGCCGGCTGCCCGAGTACGAACGCGCCCGGCGCGTTCTGTGGTACGTGAGCCACGCCACCGAGCTGCCCACGCACGAGGCCATCCGCCGGGAACTCGCCCGCGGTCACCGGATCGTGCTGATCCCCTACGTACATGGGCGGCACTTGCGCCTGTGGCGCCTCGAACACCTTGAAGAGCTCCGCCCGGGTGCGTTCGGTATCCTGGAGCCCCCCAGCGAGCTGCGGGGCCTGCCGGAGCGCGAGGCCGAGCCCGAGCACGTGGATTTCGTGGTGGTGCCGGGGGTGGCCTTCGATCTCCAGGGGCGGCGGCTCGGAAGCGGCCAGGGTTTCTATGACCGGCTGCTGGCCCGATTGCGCCCAGACTGCGCGCGCGCCGGGTTGTGCTACGACGCGCAAGTGGTGGCGCAGCTGCCGGCCGAGCCCCACGACCAATCCGTGGATCTGATCGTCACCGAGCGGCGTGTCCGACGCCCCCGGTGAGGGTGGCCCTCAGTGCGGACCTTGGCGTGGAGACTTGCCGTAGAGATAGAAAGCGTCGCTGAAAGACTCCACCCAGGAAGGGCGGTAGGCCACGAAGATGGCCAACAGGATCCCGTTGAGGAACGCCTCGCCGAAAAACATCATGGGGATGTAGGGCAGGAACAGATAATTGAGCTGGGCCAGATCGTAGACCCCGCCACCGAGCATGATGGCCGCCAGCGCCAGATTGGCGAGCACCGTGCTCGCACCGGCCGCGAAGAACGCATTGACGAACACGTAGATGAAATAGTTGGCCGGCAACAGGCGTTGCGCCGCGTGCAGCAGCAACCGGGTGGTGAGCACCGGTACCACGCCCAGCGCCCAGAAACTCACACCCAGGGTGCTCCAGGCAACGGCACCATTGATCGCCGTGCCCGCCAGCACCACGGCCACGGCGATCATGGCCAAGGCAGGACCGAACATCAGGGACAGGGCCGTGACCCCGAGAATGTGGAAATCCAGCCCGGGCATGACGCCCGCTCGCATGTTCCACAGCACCAAGACGGTCACACAGGCACCGAGGAACACGTGAAGCTGCCGGCTGTCTTGGAGCCGATCCCAGGGGGCCATTCGGGCCGCTCCGCCCAGGACCAGGAGGGCGGCCAGCCCGAAGGCCCATTGCAAACCCGATGGCAACCACTCGGTGGCCGATTCCATGTCTGCGCTCCCGGTGCGGCGGCATTCAGGTGGTGGTGTCCGGAACTCGCATGACATACGGCCGGACATCCCGATGCGGATCCCGTGACGGGAGGATCCTTACCAGAGAGTATATTGTATCGGTGTCTCCCTGGCGGGCACTGACGCACCTCAAGACATGACCCTCCCCGACACGCTGGAGCTCATCCGCCGGCTGGTCCGCATCCCGTCGGTGAGCAGCGCCAGTCCCGAAAGGGACATGAGCAATCGCGCGGTCGTCGACCAGCTCGCCGAATGGCTGGAAGCGCTGGGCTGGTCGGTCCACGTGACCCCAATCGCGGGACGGGACGACAAGGTGAACCTCGTGGCGCGCCTGGGTGCGGGGAAGGATGGCCTGGTGCTGGCCGGACACACCGACACAGTGCCCTGGGACGAAGGGCTGTGGCACTTCGACCCCTTGGATGTCACGGAACGTGAAGGTCGCCTGTACGGCCTCGGTACCGCGGACATGAAGGGCTTCCTGGCCCTGGTAGTGGATGCCCTGCGAGACCTCGACGCCGCACATCTCTCACGCCCGGTCGTCGTCCTCGCCACCGCCGACGAAGAGACCAGCATGGCCGGGGCCCACGCGCTGCGTGAGCCCTTGGGCCGGTACTGCCTGGTCGGCGAGCCCACGGGGCTCGTGCCGGTGCACCGGCACAAGGGGATACTCATGGAAGCCATCACACTGCACGGGCGGGCAGGACATTCCAGTGATCCCGCAGCCGGCAATAGTGCCTTGGAAGGCATGGTGGCGCTGGCGCAGGAGCTCCTGGCCTATCGGGATGAGCTCCAGCAGACCTGGCACGATTCGACCTTTTCCGTCCCCGAACCCACGCTGAACCTCGGTCGTATCCAGGGTGGCGACAGCCCAAACCGGATCTGCGCGCGCTGTGAGCTCGAGCTTGACCTGCGCCTGCTGCCGGGAATGGACCCCGGGCGACTACGCCGGGCACTGCGCGAGCGGGCCAGGTGCATCGCGGAGCAGCGAGGCCTGCAGATCGACTTCACGGCGCTCTTCGAAGGAATCCCCGCCCTGGAAACACCACGCGGGTCGGCCTTCCTGGGCCTGGTGGAGTCCCTGAGTGGGCACCGCGCGGCCACGGCGGCCTTCGGAACCGAAGGGCCGTTTTACCAAGCGCTCGGCATGGAGACCGTGGTCTGCGGCCCGGGTGCGATTGCGCAGGCCCATCGCCCGGACGAATTCCTGGACTGGCGCCAGGCTCGGCAAGCCAGCGAACTCATCCGTCGCCTGGTACACACTCTGTGCGGCCGGGGAGCCGGAGACGACCGGCCTCAGGAATCGTCTTCCGTGTAGCCGGGCAGCGGCCCGTCCCGGGTCTGCGCCGGCTCGGGGGCACCCACCAGGGCCCTGAGCGCGGCGGCCACGGCCCTCGGGGATCTGCGCAGTTTCATAAAGCTGTTGCGGCCCACCATGTTGACGTCTGGAAAGTGAACCGCCATGCGAAACCGCATGTGCAACGCCTCGACCCGGCCGTCATGCACCAAGACCTCGTAAGGCAGATAGGCGGTGCGTTTCAGCGCCCCGGCATCCACCACTCCAAGCTGGAAACGCTCGTCCCCGTAGCGGTCACCCTGCCCGCCGGCCCGCAGTTGCACGCCGTACAGCGTCACCCCAGGGCCGAGGTCCAGGCGATATACCTTGCTCACACCCCCGCGCCGCTCCTTCAGCCCCTGCTCGATGGCGGCCAGGGCGGCCGCCTGACTGGGAAACGCCCCCAGGACGTACGGGTCGTCGAAGTATTCCATGCCCACTGCATAGTGGTAGCGGGCGAGCCGTTCGGGCGTGAGGCCGTCCCGCGAACCAAAGGTCCGCTCAGCACCCAGGGCGGCAGCGAGTCCTGCGCGCACGGGAGCGAAGTCGGCCGGGATTCGATACGCGTGTTGGAAGTAGACCGGGTTCGTGTAGGCGACCTGGATGCCGTCAGCCACCTCTGTCAACCCGACCCGCACCACGGCACCATAAGCGGCGCGCGGATGCTCACGCACCGGCCGCTGCAGCCGCGGCTCGGTGACCACGAGCACGTACCGGCCCCGATCAGGCGCGTAACCTCCCACCACATCGAAACCCGCCAAGCGCAGCTTGGCCCGGGTGGCGGCCGCCACCGTCTGCAGATCCCCCTCCTCGATGCCGGCAAACACGAAAGGCCGAAGGGACTCCGCCCCGGCGCAGAGCGGCAGGAGAAACAGCGACCCGAGCAGCAGGATCCATCGCCACGAGGTGCTATGCATCGATCCTCCCTTGGACTGCACAGACCCGGTAAGGACAGGCACCGCGTCCGTTCCCCATCTTCACGCCGCTGGTTCGTCGAGATCCATCGGCATCCACAACGCACCCGACGAACGGCAGAATCGAGCCGGGCCGAAGGCCCTCGCCGTGCGTGATCCCCGTGTCCCCAGCCCAGCACAACGAAAGGCCCCATCCCGTGTGGTACACCGCCCATTGCTGGGCCGCAGCGCGTGTCACACCCACGCGGCACAACGAAAGGCCCCGTCCCGGGTGGTATACCGGAACGGGGCCTCGGGTCGGCTCACCCGGCGCACCGCGCGCCGGGGACTTAGTGGCCTATTGCCCCACCATCTGTTTGAGGGCCTTCTCCACCAGTGCGGGCGAAGACTTCACTTTCATGAAGCTATGCTCGCCCATCATGCTGAGGTCGGGGAAGTGCACCGCCATGCGAAACTTCATGTGTGGCGCCTCCACCTTGTTGCCCAGCACGAGCACTTCGTATGGGAGGTAGGCGGTCTTCTTGAGCTCGCCGAAGTCCACCACACCCATCTGGAACTTCTCGCCGGCCTTCTCGTCAACGGCATCGCCGCTGATGGACACACCAAACAGCGTGGTGTTGGGATCCAGATCCAGCCGGTAGACCTTGCTTACGCCCCCACGTTTGGCCGCCAGGCCTTTCTCCACCGCCTCCACGGCCGCCTGATGACTGGGGAACTCGCCCAGCTCGTACGGCTCGTCGAAATACGGCATTCCGAACATGTAGTGGTACTTGCGCAGTTTCTTGGGCGTGAGCCCTTTCTCGGACCCGAACTCCTTCTGGTGCCCGAGCACCTCGCCGAGCTTCTGGGCCACCGGGGTCAGGTCGGCATCCATGCGGTAGGCATACTGGAAGTACCGTGGATTGGCATAAGCCACCTGAATCTGGTCACCCACCCGGGTCACACCGACCCGGACCACGGCCCCATAAGCCCCGCGCGGCGTTTTCCGCGCCGCTGCCTTCAGTGCATCGTTGGTCGCGACGATAACGATGGCGTTCTCGTAGGGCGAGTATTCGCCGATCACCTCGAAACCACCCTTCTTCAACGCCTCCTTGACCTCCTGGGCCTTGGCCTCCAGCGTACCGGGCCCGGTCGAGGCGAGCACGAAGGGCTTCAGGCGCTCCTCGGCCTGCACGGCACCCGCCACCATCAGCAGGCCCAGCCCGAGGACCATGCATGTTTTCAGCACCGATCGAATCTTTCTCATCATCATCTCCCTTTGGTCGGTTACGCCCCGCCCCACGCCAGGGTGGGACTACACGTGCACAGGGCCGTGTTCAACCCCCGCGGGCCGACAGTATATGCCGGAGGTCCGACGAACGCATAGCAGGTCCCGACGCACCGCTTACAATGGTGCTTGCCAACGGCAACGGTACGTGATTCATGTCCGTGTTTGACGCCCAAACTTTGCGCCACGCTGCGCCATACATCCACGCGCACCGCGGGCGCACCTTCGTCGTGGGCTTCGGCGGTGAGGCGCTGGAGGAAGACACCGCCGCGCTCACCCACGACCTGGCGGTGATCCATACCCTGGGTATCCGGCTGGTGCTGGTGCACGGTGCACGCCCGCAGATCGAACGGGCCCTGGAACGTCACGGTGTGAAGAGCCGCTTCCACCGCGACCGGCGTATCACCGACGCCGCCACCCTGCAGGCGGTGGAAGAAGCGGTGGCGTCCACGCGCGTCAAGCTCGAAGCGCGCCTGTCCATGGGACTGCCCGGCACACCCATGTCCGGGATGCGACTGCGTGTGGTCTCCGGCAATTTCGTGACCGCCCGCCCGCTGGGGATCATCGACGGCGTGGACTATCAGTACACGGGGGCCGTACGACGCGTGGACGCCGGGGCAATCCGGGAGGCCCTGACCAGCGGGGCCATCGTGCTGCTCTCTGCGTTGGGTTACTCACCCACTGGCGAGACGTTCAACGTGCCTGCCCGGGAGGTGGCCACGGCAGCGGCCGCAGCCCTGCGCGCCGACAAGTTGATCCTGCTCGTGGATGCCCCGTTGACCACCGAGTCGGGAAGCCCTCTCCGCCATCTGAGCGTACATGCGGCGCAACGGCTCGCCACCGGCACCACGGATCCGACCCTGCGGGCGATGCTGGAGGCTGCGGTGGCTGCATGCACGGCCGGTGTACGACGGGTGCATTTCGTCGAACGCACCCATCCGGACGCCCTGCTCGCCGAGCTGTTCACACGCCAAGGCACGGGAACCCTGGTCACTGCAGAGCCCTACGAGACCCTGCGTCGTGCCCAGGTGGGCGACGTGGGGGGCATCTTGGAGCTCATCGAGCCCCTGGAACGGACCGGGGTGTTGGTGCGGCGTTCCCGCGAGCAGCTCGAACTGGAGATCGACCGCTTCGTCGTGATGGCTCTGGACGGCGCGGTCATCGCCTCCGCGGCACTGTATCCGTATCCAGAGGACCGCATGGGGGAGCTGGCTTGCCTGGCCGTACATCCGGACTACCGAGGCGTCGGGCGCGGAGACCGCCTGCTGGAACACGTGGAGACACAGGCCCGCAACCTGGGCCTGGAGCGCATCTTCGTGCTCACCACCCAAACCGCCCACTGGTTCCGCGAGCGTGGCTTCGAACCGGAGACGCTGGATGCGCTGCCCATGCCACGCAAGAGCCTCTACAACTACCAGCGCAACTCCCGGATGCTCGTCAAACGGCTCTGAGGGCAGGTCACCACCCGGCCTGTCCCCCTGCTCACACCGAAGCGGGAGAGCCGCCGGAGCGCTGCATGGCGGCCGTCTCCACCCGCTCGGCGAGGCGTGTGGCACAGCCGCGCGCCTTCGGCCCGTCCGGACCCTCGACCATCACGCGCACGAGGGGTTCGGTACCCGAGGCGCGCAGCAGCACCCTTCCGCGGCCGTCCAGCTCGGCCTCGGCCTCCCGAACGGCGGCCTTCACCTCCGGTAGGGCCGCCACTTTTCGCGGCTCCGACGTCTGCACGTTGATCAGTATCTGGGGGTACTTGTGCAGATCGCCACGGGCCTCGTGCAACGAGATCCCACGCGAGACGAGGACGTGCAGCACCTGCAAGGCCGAGACGATGGCGTCACCCGTAGTGGTCCGGTCGAGGCAGATGATGTGGCCCGAGGGCTCACCACCGAGCTCCCACTGCAGCTCGCGCAGGACTTCCAGCACATAGCGGTCGCCGACGGGTGCGCGCCGAAAGGGAATGCCCATCCCGGCCAGCGCATGCTCGAGACCCAAATTGGTCATCTGGGTGCCCACCACTCCGCCCACCAGCGTGCCGTCCTCGTGGCGCGCCTTGGCGATGATGTACAACAACTCGTCCCCGTCGATCACCTCGCCGTGGTGATCGACCATGATGAGGCGGTCGCCGTCGCCGTCGATGGCCACCCCTACGTCGGCCTCCTGTTCGATCACCGCCGCACGCAGGGCCTTAGGCGCGGTGGCCCCTCGCTCGCGATTGATGTTCAGCCCATCGGGCTCGGCACCGATCCGCACCACCCGGGCGCCCAGTTCCTCGAACACGGCGGGTGCCACGTGGTAGGTGGCACCGTTGGCGCAGTCGACCACCAGCTTCAGTCCCTTGAGCACGGTGCCGGCCGGAATGGTGCTCTTGCAGAACTCGATGTAGCGGCCGGCCGCGTCGTCGACGCGTTCCGCCTTGCCGAGGCGCGCCGAATCCACGGTCTGGAGCGGTTCTTCGAGCATGGCCTCGACGGCCTGTTCAATCGCGTCCGGGAGCTTGAAGCCGTCGCCGGAAAAGATCTTCACGCCGTTGTCGTAATACGGATTGTGCGAAGCGCTGATCACGATGCCGGCGGCGGCACGGAAGGTGCGGGTGAGGTAGGCGATCCCCGGCGTGGGCATGGGCCCCAGGAGGAGCACATTGACGCCGGCGGCCGAGAGTCCGGCCTCCAGGGCCGATTCGAACATGTAGCCTGAGATGCGGGTATCCTTGCCGATCAGGACCCTGTCGGGCCTGCCGTCGGCCAGCACCCGGCCGATGGCCCAGCCCAGCTTGAGGACGAAGTCGGGCGTCATGGGGACCTCGCCCACCCGCCCGCGGATCCCGTCGGTGCCGAAGTACTTCTGGTTCATGAGCCTTCCCTGTTGCCGTCCCGACACCTGGAGGCGCGGGGCCGCCTAGCGAACCGCCTCCAGGTGCTCATGGGCCCGCACCGCCGTCACCACCGCCAAGGCATCGACGGTGGGCCCCACGTCGTGGGTGCGCACGATGTGGGCCCCTTTGTGCACGGCGATGGCTGCAGCAGCCACGCCGGCATGGAGCCGCTCGCGCACGCCGCGTCCCGTGACCTCACCCAACATGCGCTTGCGGGAAACCCCCACCAGTACCGGCACCCCCAGGGTGGTAAACCGTTTCAGCCCAGCCAACAACGTGTAATTATGGTCCAGGGTCTTCCCAAACCCGAACCCCGGATCGACCAGCAGGTGCATCTGCGGGATGCCCGCCGCCCGGCAGGCCCGTACGCGTTGTTCCAGAAACCCATACACCTCGGCCAACACGTCGCGATAACGAGGCTCGTGTTGCATCGTTTCCGGGGTCCCCTGCATGTGCATGAGGCATACGGGTACACCCAGTCCGGCGGCCACTTCGAGCGCTCCGGGCCGGCGCAGGGCGTAGATGTCGTTGACCATGGCTGCCCCGGCCTCCACCGCGGCACGCATCACCCCGGGCTTGCTGGTGTCCACGGAGATCGGCACATCGAACCTGGCGCGGAGTGCTTCGACGACCGGAACCACCCGTCGAAGCTCCTCCCCCTCGGGGACTGGGCGGGCGCCCGGACGACTGGACTCCCCCCCAATGTCGATGATGGCCGCGCCCTGATCCACCATCTCCTCGGCCCGGCGGAGCGCGCGGTCCACAGATACGAAATCACCCCCGTCCGAGAAGGAATCGGGGGTGACGTTTAGGATCCCCATGACCCGGGGGACAGACAGATCCACGATCCGCCCCCCCAGATCCAGTTGCATGGGTGTGCCCGTGCGCGCGCTCAGTGTTGACCGGCCGGACGGCCCAGCTCACCCTCACCGCCGGACAGACGCCCTTTGTCTTGCGTTTCGACCGCGGCCGTGCCGCCCGAGCGGGGCTCGTCGTCGCTCCATTCGCGCGGCGGGCGCGGCTCCCGGCCCTCCATGATGTCAGTGATCTGATCGTCGTCCAGCGTCTCGTACTTGATCAGGGCCTCGGCCATGGCATGGAGCTTGTCCAGATTCTCCTCGAGGATCTGTCGCGCCCGTTTGTAGTTCTCATCGATGATCCGCCGGATCTCCTCGTCGATGGCGTGGGCCGTCTCGTCCGAGAGCAGCTTGTGGCGTGCGACCGAATGCCCCAGGAAGACCTCGCCTTCGTCCTCGCTGTAGGCCAGTGGTCCGAGCCGTTCGGACAGCCCCCAGCGGGTCACCATGCTGCGCGCAATCTCGGTGGCCCGCTCGATGTCGTTGGAGGCGCCCGTGGTCACCGCCTCTGGACCGAAGATGAGCTCCTCGGCGATGCGTCCGCCGAACAGACTGGCGATCTGGCTCTCCAGACGCCGCTTGCTGTGACTGTAGCGATCGTCCTCGGGCAGGAACATGGTGATTCCCAGGGCACGCCCACGCGGAATGATGCTCACCTTGTAGACGGGATCATGCTCGGGCACCAGCCGCCCCACGATGGTGTGCCCGGCCTCATGGTAGGCGGTCAGCCGTTTTTCCTCCTCGCTCATCACCATGGACTTGCGTTCGGCGCCCATCAGGATCTTGTCCTTGGCGCGCTCGAAGTCGGACATGTCCACCATACGCTTGTTGGCACGCGCGGCGAACAGAGCCGCCTCGTTGACCAGATTCGCCAGGTCCGCGCCGGAGAAGCCGGGCGTCCCGCGGGCGATGATGGAGGGCTTCACGTCGTCGGCGAGGGGCACCTTGCGCATGTGAACCTTCAGGATCTGCTCACGGCCGCGGATGTCGGGCAGGGGCACCACCACTTGGCGGTCGAAGCGACCCGGACGCAGCAGCGCCGGATCCAGCACATCGGGACGGTTGGTGGCGGCGATGACGATGATCCCCTCGTTACCTTCGAATCCATCCATCTCCACCAGCAACTGATTGAGGGTCTGCTCGCGCTCGTCGTGGCCGCCGCCCAGCCCGGCACCACGATGCCGGCCCACCGCGTCGATCTCGTCGATGAAGATGATGCAAGGGGCGTGTTTCTTGGCCTGCGCGAACATGTCGCGTACCCGCGAGGCCCCCACACCCACGAACATCTCCACGAAGTCCGAACCGGAGATGGTGAAGAACGGCACTCGGGCCTCTCCAGCGATGGCCTTGGCCAGCAGGGTCTTGCCGGTGCCGGGCGGCCCCACCATGAGTACGCCGCGGGGAATCTTGCCGCCCAGCTTCTGAAACTTGGCAGGATCACGCAGGAACTCCACCAGCTCCTGGACCTCTTCCTTGGCCTCGTCGGCTCCGGCCACATCGGCGAACGTCACCTTGATCTGGTCCTCGCCCATGAGCCGTGCCCGACTCTTGCCGAACGCCATGGCACCCCGGCCCCCGGCACCCCCCTGCATCTGGCGCATGAAGAAGATCCACACGCCGATGAGTAACAACATCGGGAACCAGCTGATGAGGATGTCGACCAGCAGCGAGCGCTTCTCCGGGGGTGAGACGCGGATCTTCACGTCGTTGGCCAGGAGATCGTCCACCAGTTTGGGATCGTTCGGGGCATAGGTGGTGAACCGCTCGTTGGAGACGGTGGTGCCACGGATGGTGTTGCCCTCCATCTCCACGCTCCTGACCCGACCGCTCTTCACCTCGGCGATGAAGTCGGAGTAGGAAATGGCCGCCGAATGCCCGGTGCGCGGAGTGAAGTTGTTGAAGACGGACATCAGCACGACTGCGATGACCGCCCAGAGAATCAGGTTCTTGACCATGTCGTTCAAGGCAGGCAATCCTCGTCTGGGTCTGGGAACAACGGCCCGGTTCTTAGAGCCGAGTTTACTACAGGATCGGAACGGGGCTCTCGTATCCGGATCAACGCTGGGGAATCAGGGCGTGAAACGCTCCGCCACGAGGTACCACTCCCGGCTCTCCGGCCGCGACGCCTTGGGCTTGTAGCGCCGCACGCGTGCGAAGCGGGACCGGCACCGGTCCACCAAGGCATCCACGCCTTCGCCCTCGAACAGTTTGACCACAAACCCGGCTCCGGGTGCCGCGACCTCGGGAACCAAGTCCAAGGCCAGCTCGGCCAGTGCCATGGCACGTGGCTGATCCACCGCACGGATACCCGAGATATTGGGGGCCATGTCACTCAGCACAAGGTCCACGGAGCGTCCCGACAGGGCCTTGAGCAGGGCGTGCAGCCCCGCTTCGTCACTGAAATCGGCGTGGACGCACTGCACGCCCGGAATCGGCTCCATGGGAAGGAGGTCCACTGCGACCACCGCCCCCTCGGGCCCCACCTGCCGGGCTACGTATTGACTCCAGCCGCCCGGAGCCGCACCCAAATCCACCACGCACATCCCCCGACGCAGCAGACCGAAACGCCGGTCCATCTCCTCGAGCTTGAAGGCCGCCCGTGACCGCCACCCATCCGTACGGGCACGGCTCACGAAGGGATCGCGCCGCTGTCGCTCCAACCAGCGTCGTTGGCCCGAGCCCATCAGCGACCGAGCTGTCGAGGCACCGGGCGTCCCCGGGGGCGTCCCTTGTTGTCCGGTGCAGCGGCCATGACCTAATCTACCGACCCATGAACCTCAGCGAGAGACAGCGAAAGGTCCTGCGGCGCCACGCCCACACCCTCAAACCGGTGGTCATCGTGGGCCGGCACGGGCTCACCGATGCGGTGGTCGCCGCCACCGACGAGGCCCTGGAACGCCACGAGCTGGTGAAAATCCGCTTTGCCGGCTGCGACCGCACCGAACGCGACCGCCTGGTACGCGAGCTTGCGCGACGTACCCAGTCCCTCCCCGTCCAGCGCGTCGGCTTCGTCCTCACCCTTTACCGCCGCCACCCCAAGAGGCCTCGCGTACCCTCGTCGTAAGGACCCACCGCGATGGAGGTGCGGCCTCTCACTCGTAGCGCACTTCGACGATCTCGAACTGGCGGTCGCCGGCCGGGGCCTGCACCACCACCTCGTCGCCCTCCTCCCTGCCGATGAGCGCCCGGGCGATGGGCGAGCTCACCGAGATCAGGCCGTGCTGGATGTCGGCCTCGTCGTCGCCGACGATCTGGTAGGTGATCTCCTCCTCGGAATCCAGATCCAGCAGCACCACCGTGGCACCGAACACCACCTTGCCATTGGCGTGAATCTTGGTCACATCGATGATCTGTGCATGGGAAAGCTTGGATTCCAGGTCACGGATCCGCGCCTCGATCAGCGCCTGCTGCTCGCGCGCAGCGTGGTATTCGGCGTTTTCCTTGAGATCTCCATGGGCCCGCGCCTCGGCGATGGCCTGGGTGATGCGGGGGCGCTCCACGGTCTTGAGCCGTTGCAGCTCCTCGCGCAACTTCTCGGCGCCCCGGACGGTCAGCGGGACCTTACTGCTCATGGTCTCAGTTCCTCGTGCAAATCCTGGAGTCGATAGATCTCTTCGAAAGGCTGCCGGGCAATGGCCATGACCAGGGCCTGCCCCCCGGCGATGGTCGTCGTGTAGCACACCTTCCGATTGAGGGCCTCACGCCGAATGGTGTACGAGTCGGCGATGGCCTGCTTGCCCTGCGTAGTATTGATGATCAGATGGATCTGTCCATTCTTGATCATGTCGACCACATGCGGCCGGCCCTCAAGGACCTTGTTCACGGCCTGCACCTCGATCCCCGCCGCCCGCAAGGCGGCGGCAGTGCCACGGGTGGCCACCACGCGGAAACCCAAGCGCACGAGCTCCCGGGCGATCTCCACGGCCTGCAGCTTGTCCTCGTCGCGCACGCTGAGCAGCGCCGTGCCGCCGCGAGGCAATCGCTGACCGGCAGCGATCTGGCTCTTGCCGTAGGCCTCGCTGAAGTCCCGGCCCACCCCCATGACCTCGCCGGTGGACTTCATCTCCGGCCCCAGGATGGGGTCCACACCTGGGAACTTGGTGAACGGAAACACCGCTTCTTTGACTGCGATGTAGCCGGGCACCCGCTCATGGACGACACCCTGCTCGGCCAAACTACGCCCCATCATGCATCGGGCGCCCACCTTGGCGAGCGGTACCCCGATCGCCTTGGACACGAAGGGGACCGTGCGTGAGGCCCTGGGGTTCACCTCGATGACGTAGACGGTGCCCTCCTGGACCGCGAACTGGGTGTTCATGAGCCCCTTGACACCCAGGGCCAAGGCCATCTGCCGCACCTGCTCGCGCATCTGCTCCTGGACCTCGGTCCCCAGGGAGTAGGGCGGCAGACTGCAGGCCGAATCCCCGGAATGCACCCCGGCCTGCTCGATGTGCTGCATGATCCCGCCGATCACCACCTGGGCGCCGTCGCACACGGCATCCACGTCCACTTCCACGGCGTTGTCCAGGAAGCGGTCGAGCAGCACCGGCGCATCGTTGGACACCCGCACCGCCTCGCGCATGTAGCGCCGTAGATCGTCGACGTCGTAGACGATCTCCATGGCCCGCCCGCCGAGCACGTAGGAAGGCCGCACCACCACCGGAAAACCGATGTCCTCGGCCAGGCGCACCGCCTCGTCCTCGGTGCGCGCCGTGGCGTTGGGTGGCTGACGCAGGCCGAGCTCATGGAGCATCTGCTGAAAGCGCTCGCGGTCCTCGGCCAGATCGATGGAGTCGGGCGTGGTCCCCACGATGGGGGCGCCAGCGGCCTCCAGATCACGCGCCAACTTGAGCGGCGTCTGCCCCCCGTATTGCACGATGAGGCCCTGCGGCCGCTCCACGCGCACGATCTCCAGGACGTCCTCCAGGGTCAGGGGTTCGAAATAGAGCCGGTCCGAGGTGTCATAGTCCGTGGAGACCGTCTCCGGGTTGCAGTTGACCATGATGGTCTCGTAGCCGTCCTCACGTAGAGCGAGTGCGGCGTGTACGCAGCAGTAGTCGAACTCGATCCCCTGACCGATGCGGTTGGGTCCTCCCCCAAGGACCATGATCTTTTTTCGATCGGTGGGCTCGGCCTCGCACTCCTCCTCGTAGGTGGAGTACAAATAGGCCGTGGTGGTGGCGAACTCGGCAGCGCAGGTGTCCACTCGCTTGTATACGGGATGAATCCCCAGAGCGTTGCGCAGTGCCCGCACCGCATGTTCGTCGGTCTCCAGCAGGGTGGCCAGGCGTCGATCCGAGAAGCCCGCCCGCTTCAGACGCCAAAGGGCATCCCGGTCCAGGTCGTCCAGGTGCAGACCGGCAAGCGCCTGCTCTTGGCGCACCAGATCCGCGATCTGGGCCAGGAACCACGGATCGATGGACGTCAGCCGGTGGACCTCTTCCTGATCCATCCCATGGCGAAATGCGTCGCCCACATACCAGATTCGGTGGGGTCCGGCCTCACGCAGCTCGTGCCGCAATCGTGCCTCGGCCTCCTCCCCTTCGCCCACGAACAAGGGATCCAGGCCGTCGGTACCGGTCTCCAGGGAGCGCAGCGCCTTTTGCAACGACTCCTGGAAGGTGCGACCGATGGCCATGACTTCTCCCACGGACTTCATCTGGGTGGTCAGCCGTGGATCGGCCTTGGGAAACTTTTCGAACGTAAACCGTGGGACCTTGGTGACCACGTAGTCGATGGCGGGCTCGAAGGATGCCGGAGTCGCCCCGCCGGTGATCTCGTTGCGCAGCTCGTCCAGCGTGTAGCCCACCGCCAACTTGGCCGCCACCTTGGCGATGGGAAAGCCCGTGGCCTTGGAGGCCAGGGCGGAAGAACGAGACACACGGGGATTCATCTCGATGACCACCAGGCGTCCGTTCTCGGGATTCATCGCGAACTGGACATTGGAGCCGCCAGTGTCGACGCCGATCTTACGCAGCACGGCGATGGAGGCATCGCGCAGGACCTGATACTCCTTGTCGGTGAGCGTCTGCGCCGGCGCCACCGT
>JALVEU010000159.1 GCA_027030565.1 Gammaproteobacteria bacterium
TCGCTATAATGCCCTGGAAACCCTTCGGGACTGGGTTGCGGAGCTGGATCTGGAGGCCGAGGGATCCGCGGAAACGTGAGGGAAGGGCGCGCGTCGCCCCCGCCCGGTTGCCCGCAGCCGAGACTTGCAGAGACGGAACACACGCATTGAGCAAAGGTCGCGTCGAAGGCAGCAGACTGGCCGGAACTGGCAACCCACCGGTGAGGAGGGCGGAGCTTGCTCGGTGAGCGCCTGATTCGCGGCATCGGGATGACCTCGCAGGCTGCGCGCGATCGTATGGTGCGTCAGCTGCGCGAGCTCGGCATCGGCGACCAACGCGTGTTGGAGGTGATGGGTCGCACGCCCCGGCACCTGTTCGTGGACGAGGCGCTGGCGAGCCGCGCCTATGCCAACACCTCGCTACCCATCGGGCAGGGCCAGACCATCTCCCAACCCTTTACGGTGGCCCGCATGACCGAGGCCCTGCTGGAGGGTGGAGTGCCCGAACGCGTGCTCGAGGTGGGCACCGGTTCGGGCTACCAGACCGCCGTGCTGGCGCAGTTGGTGCCGCGCGTGTACACGGTGGAACGGATCCGCAGCCTGTCCATGCGCGCGCGCAACGTGGTGCGCGGCCTCGGCTTGCACAACGTGCGCTATCATCTCTCGGACGGCTCTTGGGGATGGATGCAGTACGCGCCCTATGACGCGATCCTGGTGACGGCGGCGGCCGAACGGGTGCCCCACCCGTTGCTGGAACAGCTCGCCCCTGGGGCGAGCCTGATCATTCCGGTGGGACGGCAGGGTCAGGCCCAACGGCTGCAATGCATCCGCCGACTGGGTTCGGGATTCACCGCCACGACCCTCCACACGGTGCATTTCGTACCACTGGTCTCCGACGGCGGTGCGGCGTGAGCACGCTGTCCGGCGGCGGAAGGCTGCGGCTGTTCGGGCCCCTCTACGATCGGGTGATGCACTGGGCCGGGCACCCGCGCGCCGAGGCCTATCTGGCGGCGCTGAGCTTTGCCGAGTCCTCGTTCTTCCCGGTGCCCCCGGACGTCATGCTTGCCCCCATGGTCGTGCGGCGCCCGCAACGTGCGTTCCGCCTGGCCACCATCACCACGGTGGCCTCGGTGCTGGGGGGGTTGTTCGGCTACGCCGTCGGCTACTTCGCCTTGACAGTGGTCGAACCCTGGCTACAGGCCTCGGGCTACTGGGAGGGCTATCAGACCGCCCGGCAGTGGTTCGAGCAATGGGGGCTGTGGGTGGTGTTCGCGGCGGGATTCTCACCGATTCCCTACAAGCTGTTCACCATCACGGCCGGGGCCCTGACGCTCAACGTGCTGGGATTCGCGGTGGTGTCGTTCGTCGGCAGGGGCATGCGGTTCTTCCTCGTGGCCTGGCTTCTGTCCTGGGTGGGTCCCAGAATGGAGGCCACGATTCGGCGGTACATCGAGTGGCTCGGATGGGCGACAGTGGCAGTGGTGGCCGCGGCCATCGGCTGGTATCAGTACGCGCGCTGACGCTCGTGCTGACGGCGGTGTGGCTGACCGCGCTGGTCGGTTGCTCGAGCCAGCCCCGCTATCAACGCCACACGGGCCCTCCGCCCGCCTCCTACACGGTGCGCAAGGGGGACACCCTCTATGGCATCTCGTTCCGGTACAACCTGGATTATCGCTCCGTCGCGCGCTGGAACGGGATCCGCCCGCCATATCGCATCTATCCGGGGCAACGGATCCGGCTGTATCCCCCCAAAACGGTGAAGAATCCGGCGCGGCACAGGGTGGCGTCGACCCAGTCCACCTCCCGCACCAAGCCCCGAGCCACGTCCGCGCGGACCACCCGACACAGCTCCAGCCCGCCCAGGGCGCACAGCGGTTCTCGAAGGACGAGGGCCCCGGGTGGAGACACCCGCACTGCATCCTCAACTTTGCGCTGGCAGTGGCCCACCCGGGGTACACTGCTGCGCCGTTTCGCCGCCGACGGGCCGGGGCGCAAGGGCATCGACATCGCGGGCCGGACCGGGCAGCCGGTACGGGCCGCAGCCGACGGTGTGGTGGTCTATGCAGGCAGTGGACTTCGCGGATACGGCGAGCTTATCATCATCAAGCATAACAACACCTACCTCAGCGCTTACGCACACAACCGTAGGTTGTTGGTCAAAGAAGGTGAGCGTGTGCGCAGAGGGCAGAAGATCGCGGAGCTCGGCAGTTCCGGCACCGACCGTCCCAAACTGCATTTCGAAATCCGCCGCCATGGCAAGCCGGTGGATCCGCTCCGATATCTGCCCCACAGATGAGGCGTAGGCCTGGCTCGCGGGCCGCGGCTCCAGTACACCCGGGGTTGCGCGTGAGGGTGTCTGCCACCATGGACAAAGATTGGAAAGACGAATCGGACCCTGAGGTCGAGCCGCTGATCGATGCATCCGACGGCACCCCGACCGAAGCGATCGGCTCGGAAGTCCAATCCGCACTGGAGGATGACGTGCCGCGCAGATCCGCGCCTCGGGACGAGGACAGTCGTTTCCGACGAGAGCTTGACGCCACCCGCCTCTATCTTGCCGAGATCGAATTCTCTCCCCTGCTGACCCCCGAAGAAGAGCGCCACTATGGACGCCTCGCCCGTCAGGGAGTGGAGGCCGGTCGGCGCAAGATGATCGAGTGCAACCTGCGCCTGGTGGTCAAGATCGCACGCCGGTACATGAATCGCGGCCTGGCCCTGGCGGATCTCATCGAGGAGGGCAACCTGGGCCTCATCCGGGCCGTGGAAAAATTCGATCCGGAGAAGGGTTTCCGGTTTTCCACCTACGCGACCTGGTGGATCCGTCAGACCATCGAGCGCGCCATCATGAACCAGACGCGCACCATCCGGCTGCCCATCCATGTGCTCAAGGAGCTCAATGCGTACATGCGTGCGGCCCGTCGTCTGGCCCAGGAGCTGGAGCATGAACCCACCACCGGCGAGATTGCACGGGCCATGGACCGTCCCGCCGGCGAGGTGGAGCAGTTGCTGAACCTCTCGGAGCGGGTCACGTCCATGGACCAGCCCTTGACTCGGGACACGGAGCGCCCGCTGCTGGACCTGATTCCCGACGAGGAGAACCCGCAGCCTCTGGACCTGGCTCAGGATCAGGATCTCACCCAGCACATCGACAGCCTGCTGGACCAGCTGGAGGAGAAGCAGCGCGCAGTGCTGGTGCGCCGTTTTGGGCTTCAGGGTCACGAGCGTGCCACCCTCGAAGAAGTCGGCCGAGAGCTGGGTGTGACCCGAGAGCGGGTACGCCAGATCCAGATCGAGGCGCTGCGGCGTCTGCGCCGCATGCTCGAGGCACGGGGCCACACCGGGGACGTCCTGCTCGGCTGAGCACCCGGAAGGCCGGGGCGTCTTGTCCGTGGGCTATGCCGGAGGCGCGACGATCAGTGCACACACCACGCGCCGGCCCTCAGCCATGAGTACGTTGAAGGTGCGGCAGGCCGCCGGCGTATCCATGAACTCGACACCGATCCCGCGACCAGCGAAGTAGCGCAGCCACTCGGGACGTGGCGGAACACAGCGGGCGCCGGTGCCCACGACCACCACCTCCGGCCCCGCCTCGATGAGCGGCTGAAACGCCGCTTCGCCCAGGGCCGCCACCTCGCGCACGGGCCAGTCGGCATGCAGCTCGTCTGGACTGAGCCACAGGCTTTGCCGGTAGACGGTATCGTTGACCGTGACGCTCGCCTGATCGTAGCCCCGGATACGATAGCGTGCGTCCCCGAACTCCTGCGCGAATTGCATGCTCTGCCTTTGGGGTGGCTCGTACCTTCGCGTATTATATGCCGCTTTCGCCCGCGGTCCCTGCCCGCCCCATGCAGAGGGAGTGCATCCCGGGGCATGGGCGGCCGCATGGCCGGCCCGGAGAACCCGGGTCAGTGGCGAGCGACACCAGGATCCGCGCATTGATCGACGATTTCCCACGCATCAAACGGCTGCCCCCCTATGTCTTCAACATCGTCAACGAGTTGAAGGCGGCGGCGCGCGCACGCGGCGAGGACATCATCGATTTCGGTATGGGCAATCCGGATCAGCCGGCGCCGCAGCACATCGTCGAGAAACTGGTGGAGGCGGCGCGCCGCAAGGACACGCACCGGTACTCGCTGTCTCGCGGCATCCCGCGGCTGCGCCGCGCCATCTGTGAGTGGTACAAGCGGAAGTTCGATGTGGACCTGGATCCGGAGACCGAGGCCATCGTCACCATCGGCTCCAAGGAGGGCCTGGCGCATCTGGCCCTGGCCACGCTGGGTCCGGGTGATGCCGTGGTGGTGCCCAACCCTGCCTATCCCATCCACCCCTACGGATGCATCATCGCCGGCGCCGAGGTCATCTATCTGCCCATGCGCCCCGAGGTGGACTTCTTCGAGGAGCTGCACAAGGCACTCAAGGATGCTTGGCCCAAGCCCAAGATGCTGGTGCTGAATTTCCCCGGCAACCCCACGACGCAATGCGTGGAGCTCGACTTCTTCAAGCGCGTGGTGGAGGTCGCCCGCGAGCACCAGATCTGGGTCGTGCACGACATCGCCTACGCGGAACTGGTGTTCGACGGTTATCGGGCGCCGTCCATCCTGCAGGCGCCTGGGGCACGCGAGGTGGCCGTCGAGTTCTATTCGCTGTCCAAGACCTACAACATGCCCGGCTGGCGCGTGGGGTTCATGGTCGGTAACCGCACCCTGGTCGCCGCGCTGGCCCGGATCAAGTCCTACCTGGACTATGGGATGTTCACGCCCATCCAGGTGGCGGCCATCTGGGCCCTGGAGGGACCGCAGGACTGCGTGGACCGCATCCGCGAGACCTATCGCAGTCGCCGGGACGTGCTCTGCGACGGGCTCAACGGCCTGGGCTGGCCGGTGGACAAGCCACGCGCCACGATGTTCGTGTGGGCGCCCATTCCGGAGCCCTACCGGGCGATGGGCTCCCTGGAGTTTTCGAAGAAGCTCCTGGCCGAGGCCAAGGTGGCGGTATCCCCGGGCGTGGGCTTCGGCCAGTATGGCGACGATCACGTGCGCTTCAGCCTGATCGAGAACGAGCACCGCACGCGTCAGGCCCTGCGTGGCATCCGACGCATGTTCCGTCAAGACCTTTCCTGAACCTGCCGGAGGACCTATGGAGCCGGTCAAAGTGGGACTGCTGGGCCTCGGAACCGTGGGTTGCGGCACCGTCGACGTGCTGCGCCGCAACGCCCGGGAGATCGCGCGCCGTGCAGGGCGTGGCATCGAGGTGGTGGCGGCGGCGGCACGCGACCCGGGCCGGCCTCGGCCTTGCGACACCCGGGGAATCCGGCTCACCGACGACGCCCGGGTCGTGGTCGAGGATCCCGAGGTGGAGATCGTCGTGGAGCTCATCGGCGGGGACACCTTGACCCGGGAGCTGGTGCTGCGCGCCATCGAGCTCGGCAAGCACGTGGTCACGGCCAACAAGGCCCTGATCGCCCTGCACGGCAACGAGATCTTCGCGCAGGCCCAGGAGCGGGGTGTGATGGTGGCGTTCGAGGCCGCCGTGGCCGGCGGCATCCCCATCATCAAGGCCATCCGCGAGGGCCTGGCGGGCAACACGATTCTGTGGCTGGCCGGGATCATCAACGGCACGGGCAATTTCATTCTCACCGAGATGCGGGACAAGGGCCGCAGCTTCGAGGACGTGCTCGCCGAGGCCCAGCGACTGGGCTATGCCGAGGCCGACCCCACCTTCGACGTGGAGGGCATCGACGCCGCCCACAAGCTCACCATCCTGGCGTCGATCGCTTTCGGCATCCCGCTGCAGTTCAAGAAGGTCTATACGGAGGGGATCTCGGGCATCACCCAGGAGGACGTGGCCTACGCCGGCGAGCTGGGTTATCGCATCAAGCACCTGGGCATCGCCCGGCGCAGCAACGGGGCGGTGGAACTGCGCGTGCACCCGACACTGATCCCGCAACGGCGCCTGATCGCCAACGTGGATGGCGTGATGAATGCGGTCCTGGTCACCGGGGACGCCGTGGGCCCGACCCTCTACTATGGAGCTGGTGCCGGGGCCGACCCCACGGCCTCGGCCGTGGTGGCGGACCTGGTGGACGTGGTGCGTGTGATGACCACCGATCCCGGGAACCGCGTTCCCCATCTGGCCTTCCAGCCCGATGCGATCACCGATCTACCCATTCGCAGCATGGACGACGTGGAGACGGCATACTACCTGCGTCTAAGGGCCATCGACCGGCCTGGCGTGCTGGCGGACGTGACCCGCATTCTCGGGGATCTGGAGGTGAGTATCGAGGCCATCCTACAGAAGGAACCCGAGCCCGGGGCCCGGGACGTGCCCATTGTGCTGCTCACCCACCGAACCATCGAGCGACGCATGAACACGGCGATCCGCGAGATCGAGGCCCTGCCCACCATTACGGCACCCGTGCGCCGGATCCGGGTCGAGAGCCTGCAGTGAACCGGCCCGGAGACGCGCCAGCCGGGAATCCCGCCAGGGGTCCCGGCCTGTCCACCCGCCGCGCACGCCGGTGTTCCGAATAAAGGAGTTGTCCCATGCCCTTCCGCGCCCGCTACACCGGTCTCATCGAAAAGTACCGCGACCGCCTCCCCGTACACGACGACACCCGCATCATCAGTCTCGGGGAGGGCAACACCCCGCTCATCCGGCTCAACAACATCCCCCGGGAGCTGGGGCGGGAGGTGGACATCTACGTCAAGTACGAGGGTCTCAATCCCACCGGCTCGTTCAAGGATCGGGGGATGACCATGGCCGTCACCAAGGCCGTGGAGGAGGGGAGCCGGGCGATCATCTGCGCCTCCACCGGCAACACCTCGGCCTCCGCGGCGGCCTATGCGGCGCGTGCGGGAATCACGGCCTTCGTGCTGATCCCCGACGGCAAGATCGCGCTGGGCAAGCTGGCCCAGGCCATGATGCACGGCTCCGTGGTGGTGCAGATCCGCGGCAACTTCGACGATGGCATGCGACTGGTCAAGGAGGTGGCCGATCATGCCCCCGTGACCATCGTCAACTCCATCAATCCCTACCGCCTCCAGGGCCAGAAGACCGCGGCCTTCGAGATCGTCGAGGAGTTGGAGTTTGCGCCCGACTACCACTGCATCCCGGTGGGCAACGCCGGCAACATCACGGCGCACTGGATGGGTTATTCGGAGTACTTCGAGCACGGGCTGGTCAACAGCCGACCGGTCATGGTGGGCTATCAGGCCCGCGGTGCCAACCCATTCGTTCGCGGGGAGATGGTGGATGCGCCAGAGACGGTGGCCACCGCGATCCGCATCGGTCACCCGCAGAGCTGGGAAAAGGCCTGGAACGTACAGAAGGAATCGGGTGGATGGTTCGACGACTGCAGTGATGAGGAAATCCTCGCGGCCCAGAAGCTGCTTGCCGAGAAGGAAGGGGTGTTCTGTGAGCCCGCTTCGGCCACCTCGCTGGCCGGTGCACTGCGCGACGTGCGCAGTGGTCGGATCCCGGAGGGCAGCAAGCTCGTCTGCACGCTCACCGGTCATGGACTCAAGGATCCGGATACCGCGATCCGGCAGAGTCAGGGGGCGCTGCTCACCGTGGAGGCGACCCTGGAGGAGGTCAGGAGGGCCATCCTCGACAATCTGGCATGAGTGGGATTGAGGGCGGTCGTTCGATTCCCCTACCCACGTACATGGCGGATCCCGGCCGGTGCATCCGCAGATGGCGTATACGCGTATGGGTCCCCGGGGACGCCCGGATCGGGGCGCAATGAACGGGGAGGAGAAACCCATGGGACGACATTGGAAGGCGGTACTGGCGGTCTGGGCCCTGTGCGTGTGGGGGGTAGTCGCCCTCGCGGCGGAGGACGAGGGCGTGATTTCCGTGCGCAGCGCACACGACGTACCCACCACCATGGACCGGCTGGCGAGCGCGGTGCGCGCCGCGGGCCTCAACGTCTTCGACCGGATCGATCATGCGGCGGGTGCCGCGAAGGTGGGTCTGACCCTGCGTCCCACGCAGCTACTCATCTTCGGCAATCCCAAGGTGGGCACGCGGCTCATGCATTGCAGCCAGCGGGCGGCACTCGATCTGCCCATGAAGGCGCTGGTGTGGGAAGACGCTAACGGCCACGTGTGGCTCAGCTACAACGACCCCGCCTATCTGGCCGCCCGGCATCATGCCCAGGGATGCAGCACCGTGGTGGAAAAGATGCAGCGCGCGCTGCACCGGCTCGCGGCGGAGGCCACGGGAGGCTGAACCCGGTTCCTTGCTTCGGCGGGGGGCGCGACCACTCCCCGATACCTCAGTCACGCAGTCGGCTGAAGACGTAGTCGCGGTCACGGGCCTGGCGATGGCATTGGAAGCAGCTCCTGCCGCCGTCCTTGGTGAGGCGGAGGTTGGCCTGCCCTTCGCCGAACCCCTCGAAACCCCAGCCGCCGGTAGCCTCGTACCGCTGGGGATCCTTGACCATCACGCCGATGAGTTTGCGCTTGCCCTCCTCGATGGCGTGCTCGGCCTGCACCGCTTCCAGGAGATCGAAGACCAGGACGGCGCCGGTGGGGAAGCGACCGCTCTTCAGTCCCTCACGGGCCGCGCCGTTGGCATAGATGTGATGGAGGCCGGCAAACGGCTGTGCTAGCGGGTGACCGGGTGAGATCACCATCGACTTGACGTGATACCACTCGCGGTAGTCCTGAGGATAGGGGACCGGTTCACTGCCCAGCGCCGGAGCGGCGGTGAACGCAACCAGCAGGCCCACGAGCATCGTATGGATCTTCATGGCACATCCTCCCGAGCTGATAGTATCGACGCGATACTATATAGCCGGTGATCCATCCGCTGTCCAGTCGCTGCCAGGATCGCTACCATCTGGCCCATGGCCGAGGAGAATCGACTCCTGGAACTCATCGAACGGCTGGGCGGGCTCATCCGCGCGGCGGTGCGCGCCTGCGCCGCCGAGCATGGCCTGCAGCCCGTACACATCGAGATTCTCCGCTACCTGAGTCGCTGCAATCGTTTCAGCGATACGCCCCAGGCCATCGCCGCATATCTGGGGACGACCAAAGGCAGCATCTCCCAGTCCATCCAGCGCCTGGAGGCGCGCCGACTGGTGGCCAAGCGTGCCGATCCAGACGACCGGCGCCGGGTCCACGTGCGGCCCACGGCGCATGCGCGCGAACTGCTCGATGCCTGTCGTCTGCCGGATGCACTGCGCGAGGCTGCTGGCAGGCTCGATGCGGAACTCCTGGCCTCGACCGCTGCTGTACTCACGCGTTTGCTGCGCGAGTTGCAGCTCGGGGCGGGTCGACGTACGTTCGGTCAGTGCCGAACCTGCCGCCATCTCCAACAGGAGGGTATGCAATACCGCTGCGGATTGACCGGTGAACCCCTGACGGCACCGGAGACCGAATCCATCTGTTACGAACATGCGCCTCGTGCGACCGGCACGTAAGGAGCTTCCCCTGCACTCCTTTCAGAGGTGTTCGCGCCGAATCACTCCAACCACGACGCCTTCGATGCAGAGGTCGGTCTGGCGGGTGTCCACGCGTATGGTCTCGTATTCCGGATGTTCCGGTTCGAGCAGGGCGATGGGCCCTTGCATCCGGAGCCGCTTCACGGTCACCTCGCCGTCGACGCGGGCCACCACGATCTGACCATTGCGTACATCCACGGTGCGATGGACGGCGAGCAGGTCTCCATCCAGGATGCCGGCGTCCCGCATGCTCATTCCCTGGACCCGCAGCAAGAAGTCGGCGCGTGGCTCGAACATGCTGGGGCCCAGCTGGAGGCGGCCTTCGATGTGTGCCTCGGCGAGCATCGGGCTGCCCGCGGCGACGCGGCCCACGATGGGCAGCCCGGCATCGGGTTCACCCCGCAGCCGGATGCCACGTGCAGAACCGGCGACCAGGTCGATGGCACCCTTGCGCTGCAGTGCCTTGAGGTGGTCGCGCACCCCATTGGGGGAGGAGATTCCCATGGCCGCACCGATCTCCATGATCGTCGGCGGCATCCCCTGCTCCCGGATGTGGGTGCGGATGTATTCGAGGATCTCGGATTGTCGGGGGGTGAGTGGCCGCATCAAAGGATCTGCGGAAGCTGATGTTGTTTACAGTATACCGGCTTCCACGTACCGGATGCCAGCCTGTTTTCCTCCGGTTCAGAGTGGGGCGGGCCCCTGGGCTCGCCGGAACCCGGTGCTCAGCCGGTCGAGGAGGGCATCCACTCGTGCAGCCAGCGGGATCGGGGCCCCAGCCGGCGGCTCGGGGACGGCAGTGGTCGGTGCGAACCATCCCGCGTTCGGCCACCAGTGGTCGAGGTTTGCCCCTCGTGCCAGGCGATGTGAGACCTCGACGTACACCGGTCGGGGGTCGGGCGCCATGCTCAGGGCGAGCAGACACAACCCGTATGCGGCCAGTGTGGCCGGGCCGCTCCTGGCCGACCAGAGCTTGAGGGCCGAACCCAGCGAGCGCCGCGCCCGACTTCCGAACAGATTGAGGCTGTACAGCTCGTCGAGCACCAGGTGCATCAGATACCCGAAGGCGGCGAAGCCGCCTCCCAGCCAGGCCTGCAGCGCCGAACGCCCGGCGAGATGATATAGCAGGGCCGCGGTGGCGGCCCCGCAGCACATCGCCGCTGGCACGGAGTGGAAGATCCCACGATGGCGCGTCACCCGCACCAGCAGGGCGAACACGGCCCAGCGAAAGAGGAGGAAGGTGGCCACCCACACCAGTGCGAGCTCGGCGACCGTGCGGTACCGCGCGGAAGCCAGGAACAGGGCGAGGAATGCCGCCGCCACCGAGAGCAGGGTGAAGAGCACGCGTACGGGTGCCGAACGGTCGGAGTCCAGGTCGGGCGCCAGGCTTCCCGCCGTTCCCAGTGCCAGGTATACCAGCATTTCGGCGGGCGAGGCCAAGCCGCTCAGGAACGTTGCAGTGGCGGCGAGCCCCGAGGCGATGACCCCGAAGGCGAGGTGTTGCCCGAACGATGCCAGCTCCTCTCCCCCCTCGATCGTATCCGCGGCGTGAAGACAAAAGTCCTCTACACTCTATACGATGCGCACACTATATGTTGTAGGCCGGGAATATTCTATCCCAAGATCATGAATCTCCGGATACACGGCACGGTGGACCGTGCATGTGCGCCGTTCTGCAGCGGGAGGGGACGTGGGGTAGGTGGGGGCATGGCCCCGTATGCTCGGGTGTGGGAGGGGTTCTCCGGGTGTGCGACACGATAAGGGCGAGCCGCTGCGAGGCCCCGGGGAGCAGGGGACGAACGATGGTGCGGGCCCGAAGGCCCGCACCATCGGGCAGCTCAGTTGCGTGACCTGCCCTTGGGGCCCTGCTGCATCATGTTCTGCATCATGGCGCGGCGCTGCATCATCTGCTGCATCTGCTGCGGACTGGGGCCGGCCTGAGGCCCGGGACCGCCCTTGGGGCCCCGCTGCATCATGGCACGACGCTGCATCATCTGCTGCATCTGCTGCGGACTGGGGCCGGCCTGAGGCCCGGGACCGCCCTTGGGGCCCTGCTGCATCATGTTCTGCAT
>JALVEU010000160.1 GCA_027030565.1 Gammaproteobacteria bacterium
CACCACTTTGCCCTGCGGGTCGAAACAGACGACGCCGTAACGCTGCGGATCCTTCACGTAGTACCCGAAGACCGTGCCGCCCAGACTGCGGGAGGCCGCCCGGCGCAAGATTCGTCCCAACCCTTCTCCGTAGAAGATGTTGTCCCCCAGCACCAGGCACGCGGAATCGCCGTCCAAGAAGGATTCGCCGATGAGAAAGGCCTGGGCGATGCCCTCGGGGGCGGGTTGCTCCGCATAGGTGAGCCGCAGTCCCCAGCGCGAACCGTCCCCCAGCAGGCTGCGAAACGCCGGCAGGTCCCGGGGTGTGCTGATCACCAGGATCTCGCGGATACCGGCAAGCATGAGCGTGGTCAAGGGATAGTAGATCATGGGCTTGTCATAGACCGGCATGAGCTGCTTGCTCACCGCCAGCGTCAGCGGATGCAGGCGCGTACCCGATCCTCCCGCAAGGATGATCCCCTTCATTCAGGCTCCCCCTTCGCGCCGCCCGGCGTGGCGGGCGTCCAGAGGCGCCCGGTGAGCGGCCACTGCCACCACTCCCATGGGCGCTCGCGCACGTCGTGTTCCAGCTCGGCCACCGCCTGTGCCATGCCTGCTTCTGGTTCGTCGGGCAGGGGACGCAGCTCCACGTCCACCCGCCAGTCCCGCTCTTTCACCCGCCCATAGACCAGCGCGGCACCCGTACGCCGCGCCACTCGGAGGATACCCGGGGCGACGTGCAGGGTACCATCGAGGAATGGATAGTCCAGCGCTAGGCGGAAGCGCGGGCTGTAGGCATCCAGAAGCATGACGACGGTCTCACCGGCCTCCAGTGCCCGGTACAGGCGGCGCAGATCATCGTTGATGGTGACCCAGGGCCCGCCGATGCGCCGATGCAGACCCGTCACCTTGGCGCGCAGGAAGTCCCGCTCCGTGGGGTCCATCGGCAAGTCGGGATCGTCCGGATCCATGGTGAGCATACCCAGCCGGTGGCCTTTCAGCGCCAGGGCCAGGAGGAGCAGGTTCAGACGCCCGTAATGGGCCATGACGAGGATCACGCCCCGCCCGGCCGCCCGTTGCTGCTCCAGGAGCGACTCGCCGCGCAGGCGCATGAGCCGTGTACCCTGGGTGGTCGTGAGCTTGCGAATCCACCACGCGTCCAACACCTCACGGGCACGCATGGCGAAAAAGCGGCTCAGGGCCGCTTCCACGTCGGCCACACCGGCCCGCGCCAGGCCATGACCCATGGCCCGGGCCAGCGGGTCCGAACAGCGCCGGTCGCGCCCCCCCACCCAACCTGCGAATCCATAGCCCAGCGGCATGGGCAGCCCGGCCAGCGCCGGAAACACCACGCGGTAACGGTATCGGGGTTGCTGCAGCCAGCAGGGCACCGGGTCGATCCACCGAACTCAGCGGCTCGTGCAGGCAGGGAATGCGGCCATGGCGGCCGCCCTCAGGCGGATTCGAGCAGATGCTGGAAGCGGCTCTTGACCTGCGCCGCCTCGTAGGCCGCCTCCGCAGAGATCAGCCCGTCGTCCAGCAGCCGCTGCAGGGCGTTGTCCATGCTCTGCATGCCGGCGGCAGCACCGCTCTGCATCACGCTCTCGATCTGATCGAGCTTGCCTTCCCGTATGAGGTTCGCAACCGCCGGCGTGTTGACCAGCAGTTCCACCGCCGCCACCACGCCGGAGCCGTCGGCCTTGGGGACCAGCTGTTGTGACACCACGGCCTTGAGCGAGGTGGAGAGCATGGTGCGTACGTGCGGCTGCTTTTCCACCGGGAAGGTGTTGATGATCCGGTCCACGGTCGCTGCCGCGCCGTTGGTGTGCAGGGTACCCATCACCAGGATGCCCGTCTCGGCCGCGGTCACGGCGAGGCTGGTGGTCTCCAGGTCACGCATCTCGCCGACCAGGATGACGTCTGGATCCTCACGCAGGGCGGAGCGCAGCGCCGCGGCGAAGCTGGGCGTGTGATCGCCCACCTCCCGCTGACTGATGAGGCAGCGCTTGCGTTGGTGGACGAACTCCACCGGATCCTCGATGGTGAGTACGTGGCCATGGACCCGGCGGTTGATGGAGTCGACCATGGCCGCCAGCGTCGTGGACTTGCCCGAACCGGTCTTGCCGGTCACCAGGATCAAGCCTCGCTTCTGCATGCAGATGGTCTCCAGGACTTCGGGCAGCCCCAGGGACTCCAGGGTGAAGTCCACCGGCGGGATGTGCCGGAACACCGCACCGATCCCACCCAGGTGCCGGAATACGTTGACACGGAAACGCGCCCCGTCCACCCGCACGTACGCGAAATCCGCATTGTCTTTGGCATTGAACTCGTTGCGCACCCGGCGCGACATGATCGAGAACAGGAGCTGGTTGGCCTCCTCCCGGTCGATGGGCTCGTCAGGCAGCTCTTCCAGCAGCCCGTGGCGGCGCAGGCGGGGGCGGATCCCCGAGATCAGGTGCAGATCCGAGGCACCCTGGGCAATGACGAAGTCGAGCATCTGATCCAATCGGCTCATGGCTTAGAGGGGCTCCGGCGGCAGGATGGTGGGATCGGTCACGAAGCGGCTGAACAGCTTCTTGTCGTTGGCATGGACGTAGGCGTCGTCCGGATCGACCTCCTTGTTTTTCACCGCCTCGAGCAGTGCCTGGTCCATGAGCTGCATGCCTTGGTCGCGCCCGGTCTGTATCTGGCTGGGGATCTGAAAGGTCTTGTCGTTCTGGATGAGATTGGAGATGGCCTTGTTCATGAGCATCACCTCTACGATGGCCTTCCGCCCGCGGCCGTCATAGGTGCGCACCAGTGTCTGGGTGAGCACGGCGTGCAGATTCTGCGCGAGGAACGCCTTGCCCTGTTCGCGCTGCTCGGCCGGGAGGGCGTCCAGCAGCCGGTCCAGGGACTTCACCGCCGAAGTGGTGTGCAGCGTGCCGAACACCAGGTGCCCGGTCTCTGCCGCCAGCAAGGCCATGGTGATGGTCTCGGGATCGCGCATCTCGCCCACGAGGATCACGTCCGGGTCCTCGCGCAACGCGGCACGCAGTCCGTCGGAGAAGCTGGGCACGTGGGTGCCCACCTCCCGCTGAACGACCTGGGCGCGCTTACTGGGGTGGATGAACTCGATGGGATCCTCCAGCGTGATGATGTTACAGGGCTCGCGTCGGTTGATCTCGTCGATGGCCGCAGCCAGCGTGGTGGACTTGCCGGTCCCGGTGGAGCCCGTCACCAACACCAGGCCTT
>JALVEU010000161.1 GCA_027030565.1 Gammaproteobacteria bacterium
CGTGCGTCTCGGACCCGGCGAGTCGGTGCACCTCTGGCTCCCCGCCCACGAGCGCCTGCGCCTGGCCCCACAGGAGGAGACGCCCCCGCCGAAGATCCGCGTGGCGCAAACGCCCGGTCTGTGGGCGGCGTACCGGCCCACGGCGGGACCCGAAGACATGCTGCTCGTTGCGCCGGACGCGACCGGTCCGCTGGTGGTGGAGCTGGCCAACCCCGCACGCGAGGGCCCGGATCTGGTCTTTCGAGCATGGATCTCCCGGACTCTCCAGCGGGAATCGGCACCGTACCCCGAGCCCCTGGCTCTCCCGGGACCGAAGCGACACCTGCGCGTGGCGGGTCACTTGGAGACACGTCCGGTCTCGGCCCTGGAGCCCGGCATGCCTCTGGAGCAGGTGGTACGGGGGCCGGCCCGTGTGGCCCTGCGCGTCTTCCCCCGATACGAACAGGCCCCGGCCACGACACGTGCCGTCCATCGGCTCGAGCTCCGCCTCGACGGCGATCCGGCGACAGACTGGCTCCTGGAGGCCGGAGTCCAGCCGGACACACCCCGCTACGTCGACGGACGGCCCCGCTCTCTCGGCGTTGGAGAGACCGTGTATCTGGAGGTGCCGGCCGGCGACCATCGGCTGGGCATCGAATCCAGTCATCCCGCCTACGTCCATGCGAGACGCTCCCGTGGCCGGGGCGACATGCTGCTGCCGGGGCTCAACGCGCCACGGGGGCTCGACCGGTGCTATGCCGAGACCGATCTGCCCCCGACCCTGGAGCACCCTCCCGGCGCAGAGTTGCGCACGGTCTGCGCGGAGCGCCGACCGGAGACGGTGATACGTCGGGCCCTGGCATTGGCCCGCGACAACCGGGCCGAGGACAGCGGCCTGGCAGCCGCGGCGGTCCTGCAAAGGGCCGCCCGCGCCCATCCCGGCGCCGCTCCAGCATTGCGGGCCGCCGCCGAGCGGGTACGGATGCGGTATACGCAGTGGACGGACCTCTTTCCCCTGGGTCTGGATGCTCCCGGACACTTCGTGTGGTACCGGATCTCCCCCCTGAACGACGACCCCTCGCACGAGCCCAAGCGCCTCCTGGACACGCACTTCCTGGCCGTACAGCGCACTCGCAGGCCTCGTGCGATGTTCACGCCCCTGGCCCCCGGCCAACGTCTGGTGTTCGCCCCCCACGCCTCCCGCATCCTCGGCGAGCTCCAACTCCTGGTCCAACCCGCGGCGGACACCGCTGCCACCCTGGAGCTGACGCTCGATGGGGGCGAGCCCCTGGAGCTGCAGCTGGACCCCGCGTCTTCCTCCATGCCGGCGCGCTATTGGGGTGTCGGGCGCACCGAGGCCCTGGCCGCGTGGCTGGAGGCCACCGAGCCGTGGGCGCCGCCGGCCCTGCCCGCGTTCCGCTACCGCGTGGCGCTGCCTGCGGGCACCGAACGAGTGACCATTGCCCTGCGGCCGGGGTCCGCACCCGTGGCCGTGGCCCTGCAGCAGCGCCGCGGGCGCACCGCACGCCTCGGCGAGGACGCCTACATGGATGCGCTGGCGCGGATCGGCGGGGCCAGCGCCGGACGCCGCCTGTTCGGCGCAGCCCTGCATCACGCCGACATCCTGCTCGATCCCGGCCGGCAGGGGGCGGCCACACCGATACTCGACGCGGCGGGCGTGGTGCCGGAGGCCCGCCCTGCCGCCGCCCTTCTGCTGGACGACTGGCTGCCCCTCATTCGACAGCTTTGGCACGCGGCCGCCCAGTGGCGGTGGAACCTCCCCGAGGCCCTGCCCGCCGCCTCCGGGCAGCCGGGCGGACAGCTGACCGAGGCGCTGGCGGCCGCCCGCACGGCCACCGCCGGTGAGGACTCGCTGGAGACGCTCGCCCGATGGCGGCGCGTCCTGGACCTGGCCCCGACGGGCGACCCCGCACGCGACGAGGCCGTGCTGCACATGGCAGGGCTGCTGGAGCGTCGGGGTGAGCCGTACCTGGCCGAGCGCCTGCGGCGGCTCCTCTTGCTCCACGGGTCCACGCCCGACCGCCGCCTGGAGGCCTACCACGCCCTGCTCCAGGGCTATCGCCGGCAGGGGCGGGGCGCAGCCCTGGACGGCCTGCTGGCCACGGCACTGATGCACCTGGAGGCGGTATCCGAGACGGTGCTGCAGGATGCGGTGGAGCGCTGGTACGCGGCCGGGCGCGACGATGCGGCACTGCAGATGCAGGCATTGCTCGACAGCCCGTCCACGGATCCCGAGTACACCGCGGCCATGGCCCTGCGCACAGGCTGGCCCGAGCGTTTCCAACTGGCGCTGAAGGCCCTGGACGCCACCCGGGCGGCCCGGTGGCGGGCCCGGCTGTTGGCCGCCTCCGGCCATCGGGAAGAGGCGGAGGCGGCGGCCCGGGAGGCCAGGCTGCCCGAGGCCCCGTTGTTTGGCGAGACGGCCGGCAGCTGCGCCGACACGGCGCTGCGGGCCCGATGGCTGTGGCAGCTGCCCGGACCTCGGCGCTGGCGAGCGGTCACGGAAACATTGGTGCCGACCGCCGTGTGGCGCCGCATCGAGAGCCGCGTCACCGGGACGGGTGGCAACGCGGTGCTGCTCACCGGTGACGAGCCCCTGCGCTTCGAGATCCACGGGCCCGCGATCCTGCGCTTGGAACTGCGCCCCCTGCATCCCGACACCCCTGACCCCGATCCGGTCTCCGGTTGGTTCCAGGTCAAGGAGGTGAACGGCGCACACTGGGTCCACCCCTTCGACGACAACCGCCCGGCCAGCGGACTTGCGCCCCTGCCCGAGGGCCGGCCGGGGGCGGCGATCACCGGCGATCTGCGACTCACGCCGGGCCGCCACCGGCTGGAGGTGGACACCGGGGGCGTCCCCGCGCTGCTGCGCATCCACGCCTGGCTGCCGACGGCCGGGGCCGGTCTGGTGACGTTGCCTCCAGCGGCACCGGCATCCGTCCCTCCCACGGGTCTGACCTGTACGCGGGTCGATGCCGTGCACATCCAGTGCAGGCGCAGGGCTACGTTGGACGACCCCGTCGAGCCCCAACGAGCCGCGACGTGTCCGGCACCG
Source organism: Gammaproteobacteria bacterium (assembly GCA_027030565.1). GTDB lineage: Bacteria > Pseudomonadota > Gammaproteobacteria > JAJDOJ01 > JAJDOJ01 > JALVEU01. The sequence continues at coordinate 3,056 of JALVEU010000161.1, forward strand.
CCCGCGGACGGCGCCCTCCCCGAGCCACGGGACCTGCAACCTATGACCCGCGTGCATGGCGGCGGGACTACGGCCTACGAGCGCGTCGTGCGCATCCGCTGGCGGCTGGCTCGGGATCGAAGCACGCCGGCCGCAGCGGTGGCGGAGGTGGCCCGGTTGGCTCACGAACACGGGGACGATCTCCGGCTGCAGGCCGTGGCACGTCCCCTCCTCCGGCATGCACGATGGAGGCCCCTAGAGCCCATCGTGGGTAGTGCCGGCGTACGGCGCATCGAGCTGCCCGCCTGGACGGACGCCGCGCCGGCACTGCGTGTGCGCAGCCTGCTGCTGGAGGGCGCTTGCTCACGGCAGGCCCGCCTGGTGACCTCCGGGCAGGCGCTGGTGTTCTTGCTGCGACTTCCTGAGCCCCGCACGGTGTCGGTGCAGTTGCATGCCTGTGCGGCGCTCACCGAGCCGGTACGCCCGATCCCATTCACGTTGTGGGTGGACGGGCAGGTGCGGAAGACCCTCCGCGCCGCCCCCGGGGCGAGCCCCACCACCGTCCAGTTGCGGCTGCCAGCCGGCGCCACGAGCCTGGCCCTCCGCCTGGCCGAAGCCGCACCCAACACCTACCTGGGCGTGCGCCTGGACGTACCCGGCCATTCACAGACCGACACGATACGGCGCAGCTTCCACCTCGCCACCCGGCGCGAGCCCCTGCTGGCGTTCGTCGACGGGCCGGCCTGGCTGCGCCTGGACTGCATGGAACACGGCCGTTTGCAGACCCGCTACCGCTGGATCGAGCCGGGCCTGCAGGAGTTGCGCCTGGCCCCACCCTCGGGCGAGGACGAGCTCCTCTGTCGTGCGTACCGTCTGGAATGGCGCGACACTCCGCGTCCGGCGCCCCTGCGGGAGCCGCCCCCCGTACCGGAGACGACTTCCCCCTGGCCACAAGGTCTGTCCCTGTCCGCGGCGCTGCCCGGGGTCGGGGACGACCTGCCGCTAGACCGGCAGGGCTTGGGCACCCCCGGATTGCATCTGGCCTGGGTGGATCGCCTGGAGCCCGACGAGGCGGAGCGCAACCGGCTGGGCGGCGAACGCTTCCTGGAGCTGAGGGGACTGTATCGCTACCGTGATCGCTTCCGCGACCGGGGCTTGCGGCTCACGGCGCTGGGCCGCATCCGCGAGCACGGCGGCCCCACCTTCGGGCTCAAGGGCCTGTATCGGTGGCGACCCGTAGAGGACTGGCCGGACTTCCACCTGGTGGCACGCCTTTCCGGTTTCCTGCAGGACCCCGGCCGGACCCGCCAGGGCGGCGCCGGGACGCTGGAGAGCGCCTTCACCCTGCGCACCCGCGCGGTGCTGGAGCATCGCCTCGGTCCCCGCACCGTCCATCTCCCCCGCCTGGAACTCTTCGGCCGCGTGCTGAGCCTGGACGCGGATCAGACCCGCTACCACCGGCGCGACCTCGATCGCGACGTCTTCACCCGCTACAAGGCGGAGCATCGATACGGCTGGAAACTCGCCGATACCCTGCGCCACCGCCCCTGGCTCGACACCCTCTGGGAGGCCGGGATCGCACTGGTGAGCAACGAGACGCTCGATCCCACCCGCCCCGACCATTGGGAAGGGAGGCTGCGCTGGCGGCAGCGCTTGGGCGCGTTCGAGCTGGGCCTCGGCTACCGGCTGCGCCGCTACCTGGCCGACGAAGACCGCGACGATGGATTCTTCGACCACCGCCTGCGGCTGTCGGCCGCCGGTGAGCACTGGAGCCTGCGCCAGCAGCGTTTCTTCTGGTCCCTGTCGGTGGAGTACGACGTGGATTCCGGCGACACCGGCCTGCGCTTCACGCTGGGCTGGAGCGGGGGTGCCGGGCGCGGACTGCGGGACTATCTGCCGGGCGAACACGCCTTTCCCGGATTGGCCGAAATCCAGATGCCCCACGACACCAACCGGATCGGGCCATGAACCCCGACGCGCTCCTGTGTCAGGACATGTCCACGCTGCATCGGCGCTTGGAGCGCGACGGGCTGGCCACCCTGCGCCGTCTGTTCCGCGAACGCCTCGCAGGGCGCCACCCCAAGGCCGGGCCGCTCCGATCGGCGGAGGCCCTGGGCATCTGGCTCGACGTGCTGCAGAACGAGGTGGACCAGGCCATCGAACGCATCGACCGGCTGCGAGGCCTGCAAGCGGAGTTCGAGGCCCGCTACGCCCATGCCGCTACGGCCGACGAGAAGCGTTTCCACGTCATCGAGTTCGCTCGAGCCATGGGTGCCTCGCGCGCCGGGCTGCGCGCCGACCGGCGTGCCTTCAGACGCTGGTTCGGCCGCGATGCCGTGCTGGACCGCTGCCGTAGGCGCATCGGCGAGACGGAACGGTACGTGCACTTCTGCCTGGACCGACTGGAGCGGATCCTGGTCCAGCACCTGGAGCAGATCCCCGAGCCGGAGCGGGGCCGGGCACTGCGTGGCAGGCGCCTGGAGACCCTGATCGAACCGCTGCTGGTGTACACTGGTGACGCGCGGCTGCGCACCGCCGCCCTCCAGGCCCTCCACGGCCCGCTGGAGCTGCTCCCGCGCCACGAACGGGCCGCCTGTCTCCCCCTGTCCGTGCTCCACTTCGTGGAGCGGGCCGCCGTGGATGCCTCTCAGGACACCTGGCTGCAGTTGGCCTGCCTCGGCCTCCTCGTACGGCTGGATCCGGTGGCATTCCTCCAGGCCGCAGAGCGTCGCATCCAGGAACCCGCGGAGCTGGACGCAGATCTGTTCGTGCGTGCCGGCATCGTGCGCATGGCCTGCACCCGAGCCACCGGGACCGACGCCGCGACGCTCCTTCAGGCCGCACTGCGCGACCATGCCCCGTTCGTCCGCCGTACGCTCGCGTGCCACCTGGCTCCGCTGCCTCTGGCCCTGCGCCAGGGACTGGCCGTGCACCTGCTGCACGAGGATCCCGAGCCGAGCGTGCGCCGCAACGCCCTGCGTGCCCTGGCGGAAGGGGCCTTCGCCGAGGCCGAGGCCTGGGCCGGACAACAGCTGTGCCGAGCGCTACGGGCCGAGCAGGACGAGCTCACCCTGCGCGCAGCCATGTCCGCCCTGCTGGCCTGCCACCGACGCCTGGTGGCGCACCACGCCGAGCAGGCCGCAGCGCTGCGGGCCACGGCCTGGTCCGTGCTGGCCCGCCTCCACGCCGAGGCGGCGAGCCCGCGCGTGCGGCGCTGGAGCGCCGAGCTGCGCGAAGGCCTGTGGTGTGAGAGCACGCCGCAGCGGCGCGCCCTGCACGAACGCCTCGACGCCTTCGCCCGGCGCATCCCGCCGGGTGGTGCCGCCGCCCTGCCCCGCAGGCTGCTGCGCGGCGCCGATCCGCAGGAAGCCCGGCGCGTGCTCGCCCGCATCGCGCACCACGACCATCCGCTCAGCCTGTCGGGGGGGGCGCTGCGTGGCTGGCGGCTGCACCGGGGGTTCCGGTTCCGATTCCGGCTGTGGCGCTTGCTGCACGAGCTGCGTCACCCGGCCACCGACAAGCGCCAGGCCTTTCCCCACTGGATCGGGCGTGTGTACTACGGGCGCGACCGCTTTCCTTCCGCTCGGCTCGCGGAGCTGACGCCCACACGGGTACCCGGCGAGCCGCTGTACCTGGCCGAGGAGGACGGCTGGCGCCCCTACCTGCCCCTGCCCGACGACATCCTCTCGGCCCTGGACGAATCCCTGCTGGCCCGGCGCGTGACCTACTGGACGGCCGAGGGCCGCACGGAGCTGATCCTGCCGCGCAGCCCCTGGCGGCGCCTGCGGATCCGCGCCACGCTCACGGCCCGGTTCGCGGCCCTCGCGGAACTGCGCAACTTCGACGAGGCACGCGGCATCCCGCGGGACGCCTACGCCCGCGCCTTGGCCCGCCTCGGCATCGAGCTGCGCCATCACCCCTACGACGAGCCGCCCCCCTGGCACAGCGATGCCACGGTGCGACGCAGCTTCCACGCCTGGGTCCCCCTCCTGCCGCCAGGCAGTCTGGACCGGGTACGCGACTACTTCTTCTCCTTGTATGAGAACACCTTCACGGAGCTCGCCTGGTTCGTGGGCGCCGTGGCGGCCTTGTTCTTCGGCGCACACACGGCCGCCAATCACCGGCTGCGCCGCGCACGCCGCGCCCTGGCCCTGGTCATGGGGGGGTGGGGCACCCGTGGAAAATCCGGCACCGAACGGCTCAAGGCGGCGCTGTTCAACGCCCTGGGATTCGCCGTGGTGAGCAAGACCACCGGGACCGAAGCCATGTTCCTGCACGCCCATCGCTTCGGCCCACTCGTCGAGCTGCCCCTGTTCCGGCCCTACGGCAAGGCCACCATCTGGGAGCAGAGCAGTCTCGTGGTCCAGGCCCGGGACCTGGGGACGGACGTGTTCCTGTGGGAGTGCATGGCGCTCACCCCCGCCTACGTGCGGGTGATGCAGCAGGACTGGATGCGCGACGACCTGGCCACCATCACCAACACCTACCCCGACCACGAGGACCTTCAAGGCCCGGCGGGGATCAACATCCCCCAGGTGATGACCGAATTCATCCCCCCGCGGGCCACGCTGGTCACCAGCGAGGAGCAGATGCTGCCGATCCTGCGCGCGGCGGCCGAGTCCCGCGGCACGCACACGCGAGCGGTGGACTGGTTGGACATCGCCACCCTGACCCCGGACGTGTTGGCACGCTTCCCCTATGAAGAGCACCCAGCCAACGTGGCCCTGGTACTCGGCGTGGCGCGCGAGTTCGGGATCGACGAGGACTTCGCGCTCAAGGAGATGGCCGACCGGGTGGTTCCCGACATCGGGGTGCTCAAGATCTTTCCGCAGGCCCCCGTGCGGCTGCGCCGCCTGCGCTTCGTCAACGGGATGGCGGCCAACGAGCGCGTGGGCTTCCTGGAGAACTGGCGCCGCACGGGCTTCGCCGAGGAGCAGGCGCACCCGACGCCCGGCACCTGGCTCATGACCTTCGTCAACAACCGCGAGGACCGCGTGGCCCGCTCCCAGGCCTTCGCGCGCATCCTGGTCCAGGACGTGGCCGCCGACCTGCATCTGGTGGTGGGGACCAACATCGACGGGTTCCTCAACTACGTGGAGGAGGCCTGGCGCGAATGGGTGCAGCACTTCTCGCTGTTCGGCCATGCGGAGGAACCGCTGGCGGTGTTCCGCCAGCACGCACACCGGCTGCGCGTGGCCACCGACGCCCAGGCGCTGGGCACGCGGATTCGGGCCATGTTGACGGGACTGGGCGTGCCGCCACCGAACGACCCCGGAGACACCGAAGCCGCCCGGTCGCTGCTGCAGGACCGGCTCGGCGCCGAGGAGGCGGAGGAGGCCATGCGATGGCTGAACCGCTGGCACCGGGAGTTGGCGGCGTACCGGGAGACCGAGGCCGAGATCGCCCGTCTCCTGGACGACCAGGAGGCGGCCAACCGCCGGGCCGCCCGGGCCCTGTGGGACTGGCTCTCGCAGCGACTCGTTCCGGTACGGGATCCACACATGGACGGCGAGTCCCTGGTGGCCTTCACACTGCGGCACACACCGCCGGGCTTCCGCGCCCTGATCATGGGCTGCCAGAACATCAAGGGTCCCGGGTTGGAATTCGTCTATCGGTGGCAGGAGTGGGAGACCTGCGAGCAGGCCTGCAGGTTCTTGCGTGAGGGTGACGAACAGGAGCTCGTCTCAGGCTTGCAAACGCTGGCGGCCCTGCCCGACTACGGGTTGTTGTGCCGGGAAACGCTCGATCGCGCCCTGGCCACCGCCAAGACCCGGGAGGAGGCCCAGAACGAATACGCCGAGAGCCAGATCCTGCTCATCGAAGAACGCCTGAAGTCGGCGCGCGAGCGTGCGCCCGCCGAGGGGGAAGAGGCCATCCCAGGCTGGTTGGACCGTGCGCTGGCCGTGGTGGAGTCCTTCCTGGACGCCGGAGACGCCGTGCGCCGGCGGCGCAGGGCCGATCTCGTCTATCGCGAGCTGGCGGCGGAGCGGATCGGCCTGGCTCGTGCCGTGAGCGAACTGAAGGCCCTCAATCGCCGGCAGAAAGGGGGTTGGCTGCGCAGGCGTATCCTGGGCGAACGCGGCTAGCCGCAGGCCGGGCGGCGACCATCTAGAGACCCGCCTGGCGGCCACGGCGTACCGGAATCGTCCCCAGCAGGCTGTGCAGTCCGTCCCCCTGGCGCTCCCCGACGGGTTCCAGCCCGATCTCCTCGTCGCTCAGATAGCAGGCGGGGTCCTCGGCCCAGGGATCGTCGTAGAGCTGCATGGCACGCACGCGGGTGTTGCCGCCGCAGACGTCGAAATAGGCGCAGCGCCCGCAGCGACCCGAAATGCGCCGCGGCCGCGCCTTGAGCCCGGCCAGGATGGGGTCACGGGTGTCCTCCCAGATCTCCGAGAAGGGCCGCTCCTTGACGTTGCCGAGGCTGTAGTGCCACCAGAAGGTGTCCGGGTGCACGTTGCCGAGATTGTCGATGTTGGCGATGTGCACGCCGGAGCTGTTGCCTCCCCATCGACGGAGCCGTTCGCGTAGCCTGTCCAGCTGCTCGGGATAATGACGCCGGGCCCAGTGCAGGAGATACACGCCGTCGGCATCGTTGTTGCCCGTGACCACCTCGAAGTCCGCCCCCTCCAGGGCCCACCGATGGGCCGTCTCGAACAGCAGGTCCATGGCCTGACGTGTGGTGGACAGGAAGGCGTCGTGGGTGCGGTTTCGGTTGCCGCGCCCGGCATAGTTGAGGTGGGAGAGGTAGAACTTGCCGAAGCGCTCCCGCTCCACGAGCTGCAGCAGCCTGGGCAGGTCGGCTGCATTGTCCTGCGTGATGGTGAAGCGCACGCCCACCTTGACACCCCGGTCGCGGCACAGCCGCAGGGCCTTGAGCGAGGCCTCATAGGCGCCCGGCTTGCGCCGGAAACGATCGTGGGTGGCCCGGATACCGTCCAGACTGATCCCCACGTAATCGTAGCCGGTCGCCGCGATCCGGTCGGCCATGCCCTCGTCGATGAGGGTTCCGTTGGTGGACAGGCCTGTATAGAAACCCATGGCCTTGGCGCGCGCCGAGATCTCGAAGATGTCCGGCCGCAGCAGCGGCTCGCCACCGGAGAGGATCAACACGGGGACCCCGTAGGCCTTCAGATCGTCCATGACGGTGAACACCTCCTCGGTGCTCAGCTCGCCCGGGAAGTCCGTATCGGCCGAAATGGAGTAGCAATGCTTACAGGCGAGATTGCAGCGCCGGATGAGGTTCCAGATGACCACCGGCCCCGGAGGGCTGCGCTGGGGCTCCAAGGGCGCATCCGCCACCAGGGCCTTCATGTACTGGCTGACTCGGAACATGGCGACACCTCGTTCGACGCGGCGATGCCGGATGTGCTTCGCCCACCCGGCCTGCGCCCGGTCTCATCACCGGGCGCCCGATTCATTTTTCACACGGCGGCCTCGAGGATCGGGGAGGAACCGCTGCACCCCAAGCCCACCACTTCCAGGCTGCCCCCCTTGGTCTCTGCGCGCCCTGCGCTCCGTTGGTGCATTCACCGTGCGTCCTGTATGGGGCGCTTCAGCGCAAACGCAGGCCCGTCTTCTTGAGGATCCGCGTGCTGTACAGGACTGCGTATCGGCGCACACGCTCGCCGAGCAGCTCGCGCAGGCGGGCCACCTGGGCCTCCACTTCCTCCCGCCTCCGGCCATGCACCATGGCAAACAGGTTGTACGGCCACACCGGCGGCACGCGAGGCCGCTCGTAGCAGTGGCTGACCAGGCCGGACCTCGCGAGCAGGCGGCCGGCCTCCGCCACTTGCTCGTCCGGTATGTCCCACACGCTCATCCCATTGGCACGATAGCCCAAGCGATAGTGGTTGGGCACCGCACCGATGCGGCGGATCGCACCCATGTGCTCCATGCGCACCAGCCGCCGCATGACCTCTTCAGGGGTGGTGCCCAGATCCAGCGCCAGGGCATGATACGGTCGCGGCACCAGGGGCAGGCCGGCCTGGGTGGCACGGATCAGGGCCCGGTCGAGGTCGTCCAGCTCGAGACCACCCCCCTCCTCGGCAGGCGGTGGAGCGGTGCCTAGCAGTGCCTCGCTCATACCTCGAACCTCAGGGCCAGATGGAACTCCTGCAGCTTGGGCAGATTGAGCACCTCCAGCCCGGTCTCTCGCTCGATGCGCCTGACCACGTCCGCCACGGCTTCGGGACGCTCCGTGGCCACCACGAACCACAAGTTGAACGCATGATCCCGGGCATAGTTGTGCGCCACCTCGGGATGGGCGTTCACCTGTTCGGCCACGGCGTCGAACCGTTCCTCCGGCACTCGCATGGCACAGAGGGTGAGCCCACCGCCCAGGACCTCCGCGTTGTACAGGGGCCCGAAACGCGACAGCACACCGCAATCCACTAGACGCTGGAGGCGTTCGAGGAGCTCGGACTCCTCG
>JALVEU010000162.1 GCA_027030565.1 Gammaproteobacteria bacterium
CGTCGCACCCGGTGGCCACTTCCATCCGTTCAGGAATTCCCCGGCTCGGCCTGCTGGCCGCGCCCGATGCGTAGCGACTCGAGGCTCGAGAAGAGTACGGGCACCACCAGCAGGGTGAGGAAGGTGCCGGCGATGAGACCGCCGATGGCCACCACGGCCAGGGGCGAGAGGCGCTCGATGCCCACGGCCCATTCCAGGGCGATGGGGATCATGCCGACGATGGTAGAGCCTGCAGTCATCAGGATCGGGCGGGTCCGCAGGCGCACGGCCTCGAGGATCGCCGTGCGCAGGTCTTTGCCCTCGGACCGCGCCACCTGGATGAAGTCCACCAGCAGGATGCCGTTCTTGACCACGATGCCCATGAGCAGGATGAGCCCCATGAACGAGGGCATGCAGCCATGCTTGTCGGCCAGCATCATGGCCCAGGCCGCACCGATCACCGCCAGCGGCAGGGTCACCAGGATCGCCAGCGGGCTCAGGAACGAGCGGAAGGTCACGGCGAGCGAGAGGTAGAGCAGCGCCAGACCCATTCCCAGGGCCCGTAGCAGGCGGCCGAAGGACTCCCCCATCTGCTTGATCTCGCCCTCGTGGCTGATGCGATAGCCGCGGGGCAGTTCGAGATCCGCCAGCGCCGCCTCCACGCCCTCCTGCAGATGGGTGACGGCCACGTTGCGCCGGTAGCCGATGACGTCCACGGTGGGCAGCAGGGCCTGATGGGTGTGGGAGGCGGGCTCATGGGCCGCGCTCACGGTGGCGATGTTCGACAGGGGGATCAGCCGGCCATCGGGCGTGCGGATGGGCAGGCCCGCGATCATCTCCGGGTCGTTGCGCTCGCCCGGGGCGAGGCGTACCCACACCGGAATCGGATTTTCGCCGCTGACGCGCAGCCGCCCGCCGGCGACACCGCCGATGGCGGCGGCCACCTGCCTGGCGACGGCGTCCACCGTGAGCCCGAAGTGATGGGCCTGCAGGGGATCCACGTCCAGACGCACCCGGCGTGAGCCACCCTGCCAGGAGCGCTCCACACCGGTGAGGCCGCGTACCCGGGACAGGCGCGCCACGACCTCGTCGGCCAGCCGGTCGAGCACGCGCCAGTCCGGCCCGGTGATCATCACGTCCACGGTGCCGCGAATGGAGGACAACGGTGTGGCCCCGTACTCGGTCACGTTGGCTGCGATGAGCCCCGGGATGGCGCGCACCCGCTCGCGCACGTCCTGCTCGATCTCGTAGATGCTGCGGTCGCGATGGAAACGGTCCACCAGGTTCACCGTGGACAGCCCTTGCTGGAAGGTGCGCGCGCTGCCGAAGGCGCGCACGCCCGCCTCGGAGCCCACCACCGTGGAGCTGGAGATCAGCCAGTCGGCCGGCACGGCCTCCTGCACGGCACGGTCCACGGCCGCGGCGATCCGCTGCATGCCGGCCTCGTCGGTGTCCGGCTCGGCCTCGAAGGAGACGAGAAAGATCCCCGTGTCCATGAGCGGCATGAGCTCGCGGCCGACCACGGGCATCTGCTTGAGCGAGAACACGAACAGGCCGAAGAAGACCACCAGCACCAGCACCCGGTGGTTGAGCCCCCAGCCGACGAGCGCGTTGTAGAAGCGCTTCAGGGGTTCCAGCACGAAGCGGTCGAAGGGTCGCAGAAGCCAGCCCAGGGGATCACGCGCGCCGGGTCGCAGCAGCCAGGGCGCAAGCAGGGGGATGATGGTGACCGAGACGATGAACGACGCGATCAGCGCGATGGTGAGGCTCACCGACAGGGGACGCAGGACGGTCTGTACGTAGCCGCCGATGAAGATGATGGGCAGCAGCACGATGAAGTTGCTCAGCGTCCCCGAGAGCACCGGGAGCATGACCTCGGCGGTGCCGCGCGAGGCCGCCACCAGGCCCGACTCGCCCAGCTCTTGGATGCGCCGTTCGATGTTCTCGATGACCACGATGGCGTCGTCCACCAGCATGCCCACGGCGATGATCACGGCGGTGAGCGTGACCATGTTGAACTCCATCCCCGCCAGCCACATCACGGCGAAGGTGAGCAGATAGGTGAAGGGCAGCGACAGGGCGGTGACCAGGGCCGCTCGCGTGTCGCCCAGGAAGATCAGGATCACCAGCACGGCCATGATCACCGCATCGCGCAGGGCATCCAGCATGTTGGAGACGGTCAGATCGATGAGCCGGCCCTGCGTGTCGGCGATTTGGATGTCCAGCATGGGGAACTCCGCCCGCACGGCGGGCAGGGCGCGCCGCATCTGCTCCAGCACCGCCGAGGCCGTGCCGTGCTCGCCGCGCAGGACGGCCACGGCCACCGCCGGGCGGTCGTTGCCGCGGTACCAGCTGGTGAGGTCGGCATGCCCCCAGTGCACCGTGCCGAGATCGCCCACACGCACGAAGCCCCCACCCTTGACCGGCACCAGGACCTGCGCCAGATCCTCCGGGCCACGGGCGAGGCTACGGGTGGTGAGCAGCAGCCGGTAGCCGTCGCGTTCGATGAATCCCGCCGGGCGCGCATCGTTGTCGGCGGCGAGCGCCGCGGCCACCTGACGCACGTCCAGGTCGTGGGCCACCAGGCGGTCACGCTCCAGGTCCACGGCCACCTGGCGGATCTCCCCGCCGAAGACCTCCACCTCGGACACTTGCGGGACGTTGAGCAGCCGGTCGCGCAGGGGATTCTCGGCCAGCCGCCGTACTTGGGCGAGATCCAGGCCGCTGCCCTCGGCGGCGGTGACCGCCAACACCAGGGCCGGATGGGCGGCGTCGGTGATGCGAAAGATGAGCGACTCGCGTGTGCCCTCGGGCAGGTCGGCGGCGACCCGTTTGAGCTCGGTCTCCACGCGCACGGCGGCCAGGTCGATGTCGTTGCCGTACTCGAACTCCACCGAGACCTGGGAGACCTGGTCACGTGAGGTGGAAGTCACGCGCCGCACGCCGTCCAGGGCGCTCAGACGGACCTCGATGGGGTGGGTGACCTCGCGGGCGACGTCGTCGGCGGTGGCCCCGGGCCACTGGGTCACCACCGCCACCGTGGGCCGGTTGGTGTCCGGAAAGAGATTGACCGGCATGGCGCGGTAGCCCATGAGGCCCAGCAGCGCCGCCACCAAGGTGAACGCGACGACCGCGTGGGGCCTTCGCAGCAGCCGTTCCACGAAGCTCATGACGCCGAGGCCTGCGGCTGCACTGCATCCCCGTCCCGGACGCGCAGCAGCATCG
>JALVEU010000163.1 GCA_027030565.1 Gammaproteobacteria bacterium
CCGAACCGGCCCGCGTCGCACTGGAGAAAGCATCCTGGGAGGGCCGCCCGAATCGCCTGAGCCCCGCACACCGAGCCTGGCCCGTCATCGATGTCGTGGCCGGGGCGGCAGCGGATCCGGGAGAGGTGGAGCCCGAATGGCACCCGCCACGCACCCTGGGCTGGCCCTGGCCCCCACGGCCGCTCTCGGCGCGCCACCTGATCCGCAGGCGGCGCAGCGCCGTGGCCATGGACGGGCACAGCCGTCTCACCCGCACGGCTTTTCTGCGCCTGCTTACCCGCCTGGTGCCTGCCCACGAGCCGTTCCTGAACCAGGTTCCCGGCTGGCGGCCCCGCGTGGCCTTGATCCTGTTCGTCCACCGGGTCGAGGCGTTGGAGCCGGGTCTCTATGCGTTGCTGCGGGAAGAGGCGCAACTGCCATTGCGCCGTTCCTTGCGGGCCGACTACGACTGGGAGCCGGTGGCCAGCCCCGCCAAGGGCCTGCTGCTGCACCAACTCGAGAGCGGAGATGCCCGCCAGGCTGCCCAGGTGATCGCCTGCCACCAGGAGATTGCCGCCGACGGCGCCTTCTCGGCGGCCATGCTGGCCGACTTCGAGCCCGTGCAGACCCGGGGCGCCCACCACTACCCACGCCTGTACTGGGAGTGCGGGGTGCTCGGCCAGCTCCTCTACCTGGAGGCCGAAGCAGCGGGACTGCGGGGCACGGGTATCGGCTGCTTCTTCGACGACGCCCTCCACCAGCTGGTGGGCCTGGACCCGGAGGGACGCTGGCAGGATCTTTATCATTTCACGGTGGGCGGTCCCGTTGAGGACCCGCGCATTCGCACGCTACACGCCTATCACCATCGGCTCCGGGAGACGGAGGCATGAAACGAAGCGGCCTGATCCTTCTCTTGTGTGGCTGGGCATGGATCGCCACGGCGTGGGGTGCCGCACCGGAGGTGCCGCCTGCGCTGCAACCCTGGATCCCGTGGGTGCTGCACGACTTGGACACGTATCGCTGCCCACACCCCCACGACGCACCCGAACCACATTTCTGCGCCTGGCCGGGGAGGTTGCAACTGGTGCTGGACGAACAGGGCGGCCGCTTCGAACAACGCTGGACCGTCCATGTGCGCAGTGCCGTGCCCCTGCCGGGCTCCGCAGCACACTGGCCCCAGCGCGTCCAGGTGGATGGAGAACCGGCACCCGTGGTGGCCCGGGACGGACGGCCGGTGGTATGGCTCGAAGCCGGTGCGCACCGGGTGACGGGCGAGCTGGAATGGGCGACCCTGCCTCCCAGCCTGCAGATTCCGCCGGAGACCGGACTCCTGGCCTTGCAGTTGCGAGGCCGGAACGAGCCCCTGCCCCGTCGGGAGCGAGATGGCCGGCTGTGGTTGGCGGCGCCGGGGAAGGCCGGCGGGATCCCGCACGCCGAGCCGGCCCGGCTGCAGCTCCAGGTCTACCGGCTGTTGGAAGACGACGTGCCCCAGCGCCTGACCACCCGGCTGGAACTCACCGTCTCCGGACCGGCACGCGAACTGGTGCTGCCCCCGCCCGATCCCGAGGGGTTCACGGCCTTCGCCCTGGAGAGCCCCCTGCCCGCCCGCCTGGAGGCCGACGGGCGGCTGAGCCTGCAGGTGCGCCCCGGCCGCTGGCGCATCCAGCTACAGGCCCGCGGCGATGCGCCCCATGATCGTCTGGCGCCTCCCGCACGCCCCACCCCCTGGCCCGAGCGGGAGACCTGGTCGCTGCGCACCCGCCCTGAGCTTCGGGTGGTGGAAGTCACCGGAGGCACCCCGATCGATCCGGCCCAGGCCGGTGTTCCGCAGGACTGGCGCGACCTTCCCGCCTACGTGCTGCGGCCCGGAGAGGCCCTGGAGCTGCACACCGTCCAGCGAGGCGCACGCACCCAGGGGCAGGACCGACTCGCGCTTCAGCGCCAGTGGTGGCTCGATTTCTCAGGAGCCGGGCTGACCTTCCGCGACCACATTACCGGGACCCTGGTCAGCACACCCCGACTCGTGGTGGGACCCGAGCTGACCCTGGGCGAAGTGCGGGTGGACGGTCGCGCGCGGCTGATCACGCGCCTGGAACAGGAGCCGGGCCCCGGGGTGGAACTGCGCCGCGGGACGTTGAACGTGGAGGCAGTGGGGCGATTCGAGGGCGATCCGCGACGACTGCCGGCCAACGGCTGGGCGCCACGGCTGGACACCGCACAGACCACGCTGCACCTGCCGCCCGGCTGGCGACTGCTCGGGGCTTCAGGCGTGGGCCGCGCCTCGGGCGCCTGGCTGGAGCGCTGGAGCCTGCTGGATCTGTTCCTCGTACTGCTCATCGCCGTGGCTACGGGACGCCTCGTGGGCTGGCCCTGGGCGGCCGTGGCCCTGCTGGCCACCGGCTTGAGCTGGCACGAGCCCGGCGCGCCCCGGTATCTATGGCTGAACCTCCTGGTGGCCGCGGCCATCCTGCGCTGGGTGGAAACCCCGCGCTGGCGACGCGCCGTCCAGGCCTACACCTGGGCCGCCGCCGCGCTGCTGGTGCTCGCCGCCCTGCCGTTCTTCGTGTTCCAGCTTCGCTCCGCCGTCTATCCACAACTGGAACGGCCCACCGCCAGCGCCATGCTCCAGGAGGCGGCCGCACCGCTTGCACGCAGGGCGCCACCCGCACCGGCCGAGCACTTGGCCGAAGACGCGGCACGCAAGATGTCGGCGATCCCGGCCCTGCGGCCCCGGTCCCCGGCACAGGACGTGCTCGAGGCCGTGGACCCCAACGCCCTGGTTCAGACCGGACCGGGCGTACCGGAGTGGACCTGGCGCAGCGTGGAGCTGGATCTCCCCGGGCCTGTGGAGGCCGGACAGCAGCTCCGCCTGTGGCTGGTGCCCCCCATGCTCACCCGGCTGCTCCGGGTGAGCGCCGCGGCCCTGGTGGCGCTACTCGTCTGGGCATTGGCCGGTGCCCCCCGGCCGGGGCGCAGGAAGCCCGTGGCCGGCGCTGGGTTGGTCATCGTCCTGATCGCTGTGCTACCGGCGCCCCAGGCGCAGGCCCAGGCCTTCCCCGGCCCCGAACTCCTGGAGACCCTGCGCCAGCGGCTCACAGAACCCCCGGACTGCCTGCCCCATTGTGCCGACATCCCTGCGGCTCGGCTCACGGCCGGGCCGCGAGAACTGCGTGTCGCTCTGGAGGTCCACCTGGCTGACGCAGCGGCGGTACCGCTGCCG
>JALVEU010000164.1 GCA_027030565.1 Gammaproteobacteria bacterium
CTTCAAGGCTCGGCCGCCCGTTGATCGATGGCTGAGCCCAGCGGTAGCCGGCGCTGTGCGGTACTCGGGGCGGGTTCGTGGGGCACCGCACTCGCCACGCGTCTGGCCCGCAATGGGTCGCGGGTGTGGCTCTGGGACCGTGACGCAGAACTGCTCGAGGCCATCGCCGCACGGCACGAGAATCCCCGCTACTTGCCAGGCCTGCGCTTGCCGGGCGGGATCTTCGTCCGGCCCCGTATCGAGCAAGCGGTCGAGAACGTCGGATTGGTGGTGATCGCCGTCCCCACCGTGGGCTTCCGTGCCGTCGTCGGGCATCTGTCGCGATGCACCTTGGCTCCCGACGTCCAGGTGGTGTGGGCCACCAAGGGCATCGAGACCGAAAGCGGTCACTGGCTACACGAGGTTTACGAAACCTACTTTCCACAAGGGCCAGCCGGGGGTGTGCTGTCCGGGCCCTCGTTCGCCGGAGAGGTGGCGCGCGGCCTGCCCACGGCGGTGACGGTGGCCGCCGGCGATCTGGAGACCGCTTCGCGTATCGCGAGTTGGTTCCATGCCGAGGTGTTTCGCACCTACGTGAGCGACGACGTGATGGGTGTGGAGCTCGGGGGCGCGGTCAAGAATGTGCTGGCCATTGCGGCGGGGATCTCCGACGGGCTGGGCTTCGGGGCCAACGCGCGCGCGGCGCTGATCACCCGCGGACTGCACGAGATCATGCGCCTCGGCGAAGTGTTGGGTGCACGCCGCGAGACGCTCATGGGACTGGCCGGGCTCGGCGATCTGGTGCTCACCTGTACGGACGACCAATCGCGCAATCGGCGCTTCGGACTGGCTCTGGGACGGGGTGTAGACGCGGCCCGAGCGGCGGCGGAGATCGGCCAGGCCATCGAGGGCCGTGAAACCGCGCGGGTGCTCATGCGGGTGGTGGAGCGCGCCGGCGGTGTGGACATGCCCATCGCGCAGCACGTGTACCGGATCCTCTTCCAGGGGCTGGATCCGCGTGATGCAGTCACCGCCCTGCTCTCACGCAGCCTCAAGGCGGAAGGCTGAGTGCGGCCCCGGGAAAGCCCAGCTGTCGCCAGGCCTCATAGACCACCACGGCCACCGCGTTGGAGAGGTTCAGACAGCGGCTGGCGCTCACCATGGGGATCCGCAGGCGGTGGGAGGGATCGAAGCGTTCCAGCACCGCGTCGGGCAGGCCCCGCGTCTCCGAGCCGAACACCAGCGCGTCGTCGGGTCCGTACGACACCGCATGGTACGGACGCGTTCCCCTGGCGGTGAAGGCGTAGGCCCGACCCACACCGGGCTGCGTGAGAACCGATTCCAGCGTGTCGTGCAGGCGCACCCTGGCCCACTCGCGGTAGTCCAGCCCGGCGCGCCGCAACCGCGCATCGTCCATGTTGAAGCCGAGCGGGCGCACCAGGTGCAGCATGGCGCCCGCGTTGGCACACAGACGGATCACATTCCCCGTGTTGGGCGGGATCTCCGGGCGATACAGTACAATGTGCAACATGCCTGGTATCGATCCTCGCCTGGCCGTCGATCTGTGCGGCCTGCGGCTGCGCTCGCCGATCGTGCTCCTGTCGGGCTGCGTCGGCTTCGGACGGGAGTATACCCGGGTGGCCGGATTCTCCCATGCGGACGTGGGTGCGGTATGCCTGAAAGGCACGACGCTGGCGCCGCGTCTGGGCAACCAGCCGCACCGTCTGGCCGAGACCCCGAGCGGACTGCTCAATGCCATCGGCCTGCAGAATCCTGGTGTCGATCACGTGGTGAACGAGATCCTACCCGGCTTGGATCCCGCGGAGACGCACTGGATCGCCAATGTATCGGGTTCGACCGTGGAAGAGTACGAGGCGGTCACACGCCGGTTCGACGATTCGCCAGTGGCCGCCATCGAGATCAACATCTCCTGTCCGAACGTCAAGGAGGGCGGCGTTGCGTTCGGCAACGATCCCGACATGTCGGCCCGCGTGGTGGAGGCCTGCCGACGCGCCACTTCCAAGCCGTTGATCACCAAGCTCTCCCCCAACCAGACGGACATCGCCGACAACGCGCGGCACTGCATCGAGGCGGGCACCGACGCGCTGGCGGTGATCAATACGCTGATGGGTCTGGCCATCGACCTGCGTACCCGTACCCCGGTGTTGGGCAACAATCAGGGTGGTCTTTCGGGCCCGGCCATCAAACCCGTGGCCCTGTTGAAGGTTCACCAGGTTCATCAGGTGGCCGGTCCCTTGGGCATTCCCATCATCGGCCAGGGCGGGGTCACCTCGGCGGAAGATGCGCTGGAGTTTCTCGTCGCGGGCGCTACTGCGGTGGGGATCGGAACGGCACTGTTCTACGACCCCCTGATCTGCCCCAAGGTCAACCGAGGGATCCTGGCATATCTGGAGGCCCATGACCTCGGTTCGGTGTCAGAGCTGGTGGGCAGCCTGCGCCTCCATGGGACCCAGGATTCCGCCTGCACCTGTACCTCGGGCTGAGCAGGCCGCTTCGTCCGCAGTTTTCTAGACGGCCAAGGTGCCCAGAGTGTGCTCGGCCGGCGGTGCACCCGCCGTCCACAGCCCCACGGAAGCGGGGACTTTGACCTCCACGGCGATGGGCAGGTGATCGGAATGGGCCACGGGATAGACTTGGGTGTGTTCCACCTCGAGCCCGGGCGTGACCAGGATGTGATCGAGCCCCAACCGCGGACGCCAGCTGGGGAAGGTGCGATGCTCCACCTCGGGAGCACAGAGGTGCGTGCTGTCAAGCAGGTGGCGGAATTCCTCGTCTTCCAACCGACAGTTGAAGTCTCCCATTACGACCACGTGTTCCCGCCTGCGGATCTCGGCGGCCAGGTAGTCGATCTGCCTGCGTCGGGCCTTCTTGCCCAGGGCCAGGTGGACCACCACGACGAGCAGCGGCTCGGGGCCCCCGCCGAACTCGGCGGTCAGGGCACCGCGGCCCGGAATGCGTCCGGGTAGCCGGTGGCTGTAGACGTGGCGCGGCGCGATCCTGGAGAGCAGCGCCATGCCATGGCGGGCGAGGTGCCCCAGGTCCCGGTTGACACGCGTGAACCAGTAGCGGAAACCAGCGCGCAGGGCCAGATAGTGGGCCTGGTTGACGTAGTTGCTGCGCAGGCTGCCCACGTCGAGCTCCTGCAACCCGACGATGTCGAAGGGCTTGATGAACTGGGAGATGCGTTCCAG
>JALVEU010000165.1 GCA_027030565.1 Gammaproteobacteria bacterium
ACCATGGCGTAACGGATACCGAAGCCGAACAGCGGGTCCTGCATCCCCGCCGCCTCGCCGGCGTAGAGCACCTCCCCCCTGCGCACGCTGCGAGGAATGAAGAAGTTTCCGGTTCCGCCGAAGCGGCGCGGCGCGCGCATACGCAGCCCCACGTGCTCCTCGAAGAAGGCTACCGTACGGGCCACGTATCGCCAGGCGTGTGCGAACCCCTCGAACATGCAGGTGGCCACGGTCCCGCGACCGTTCCAGACCAGCAGGTAGGCATAGCCCTTGGGCGCGAGCCGGTCGGAGACCGCCGCGTAGGCGCCGTCGGCCATGTCCGTCTCGAACAGGTAGCCGGCCGCGATGGCGTCGGCACGGCGCGGACCCACGGTGACGATTCCCGTTCGCAGCGGGCTGGGCGCCGTGTGTCCGAAGCGCAGCTCGACGCCGGCGGTCTGGGCCTGCAGCTTCAAGGCGTGGTCCAGGGAGCCGGGTTGGCTGCCGCGCCGAACCAGGTAGTACAGGGGCCGCTGAGAGCGAAAGCTGCGCGGGCGCGCACGGGGGTCGAACACCACCACCTCGTGCACCGGGAGATGCTCGAAGTCCACCGCCACGCCCAACCCGGCCAGCTCTTCGAGCACATCGGTGGTCACCGTCCAGTTCTCGAGCCCTTGGAAGTCGCCGTGGAAGCGCGCGCCGACGTCTGCACGCCGCTCGTAGACGCGGGCCCGCCTGCCGGCGGCCACGGCCGCCAGCGCGGCCGTCAGGCCCGCCGGGCCGGCACCGGAGATCTCGATCGGGTCGTCGGAGGCCTCCCATGCCCCTGCGGCCGACCCCTCACGTCGTTCCGAACGCATCACCTCCATGGGAGTGGAAGCATATCAGGGTCGCGCAGGTGCATGGGCCCGGGGCCGGAGCTCGCCCCGCGGGGGCTCGAGGGTTCAGGCCGCCCGCGCCCCCAGGCGCTTGGTGAAGGTCCACTGGTCGCCCTGGCGATGTACTTCGATGCCGGAGCGCTCGAACCAGTGCGTCTCCCCGTCGTCAAGTCTGCGCATCTCGCCGGCGACCACGACGGAGCCGTCCTCGGTCACGGCCACGTGGACCACCCCGAGCTTGGCGGACTGTTGCAAGGAAAGGGTGACAGTCTCGTTCTGTTCGGACATGGTCTGGTCCTCCTCTCGGCTGGTTGAACGGGCATCCTTCCGGATGCCCGTTGCAGCAATTGGGTGCCCACGGCGGCCTTTTCAATACCAGGCAGGTGTAGACAGTGCCCGGGGCGGTTGCACCCGCACGCCGGTGGTGGTGTAGTGGTCGGATGGACGGCATTGCGGTTCGAGCCTGCTCATGAGGGGCGGGCGCACCCGGGCCGTCCATGACCCGGACACCCGCCGGCTCGTCGGGCATGGAGTCGCCCGATCCGGAGTACGACGAGATGGTGCTGCTCGGTGAGGAAGGTCGCACGCAGGTCTGCTCGCGGCGCTGAACCGCAGGACGGCCTCGGGCCCGGTGCACGGCCCGACACGGGCGGGCGGGACCCGGGGGCGCCACTGCGGCCCACCAAGGGGCGTGGCGCGCCCTTCGATCCCCCGTGCCGTTATGCATCGCAGACCTACGAGCCGGTGGACGACGGCTGGGA
Organism: Gammaproteobacteria bacterium; assembly: GCA_027030565.1. Lineage (GTDB taxonomy): Bacteria > Pseudomonadota > Gammaproteobacteria > JAJDOJ01 > JAJDOJ01 > JALVEU01. Next base: position 1,619 of record JALVEU010000165.1, read on the forward strand.
CGGCGGGCAGCAACCGGCACCGACCACGCGCGTGGAGGTGGAGCACGCCAAGGCCGTGCTCACCCGCAACCGTTCACCGGACGTCCCCTTCGACCGCTCGGTCAATCCCTATCGCGGCTGTGAGCACGGCTGCATCTATTGCTACGCGCGCCCCACCCATGCCTGGCTCGGGCTCTCCCCCGGGCTGGATTTCGAGACCCGACTGGTGGCCAAGCCCGACGCACCGGAGCTGCTGCGTCGGGCCCTGGCCAAACCGGGATACCGCTGCGCGCCCATCGCCCTGGGCACCAACACCGATCCCTATCAGCCCATCGAGCGTCGATGGCGGGTGACACGAGGCCTACTCGAGGTCCTGAGCGAGCTGGAGCACCCTTGTACCATCACCACCAAGGGCGCGCTCATCGAACGCGACCTGGACCTGCTCGCCGACATGGCGGCACGCCGCCTCGTGCACGTGCAGATCTCGCTCACCACCCTGGACGCCGCCCTGGCGCGGACGCTGGAACCACGCGCCGCCGCACCGCACCGGCGTCTCGCCCTGATCCGTGCCCTGCACGAGGCCGGTGTACCCGTGGCGGTGATGATCGCACCAGTGATCCCGGTGCTCACCGACCACGAGATGGAACGACTCCTTGAAGCCGCGCGCGAGGCGGGCGCCCGATCGGCCGGCTGGATCCTAGTGCGCCTGCCTCTGGAGGTGGCGCCTCTGTTCGAGGCCTGGCTCGCGGCTCACCGCCCGGACCAGGCTGCGCACATACTCAAGCGCATCCGGGACACACGCGGCGGGCACACCAACGACGCGCGCTTCGGCACCCGGATGCGTGGCGAGGGCGTGTACGCCGATCTGCTGGCGCAGCGTTTCCGGCTCGCCGCTCGGCGCAACGGCCTGGACGGTCCCCTGCCACCGCTGGATACCGGCCGTTTCCGCGGCCCCCCGCATCAGCTCGACCTGTTCTGAGCTCACGGACCCTCATGGCAATGAAATGCCGCGGATCCGCTGATAGAGCTCCACGGCATAGGAATCGGTCATGCCAGCGACGAAGTCGGTCACGAGCTGCGCGCGCGCATAGGGCTCCAGCTGCGTGGGATCCGGATGCGGCCGGGGGAGCAGATGGAGCAGGGTGCGACTGCGTGAGCCGGCTGCCGCGCCGTGTGCCGCGCGATCCTCCACCGCCTCGAGGAAGGCGTCCAGGAGTCCGCCGATCACCTCGAATCCGCAGACCTTGATCTCCACCACGGGCCGGGCGTCATATACTTGCTCCTGCGCCGTGGTCCGGAACGCCGAGAACACTTCGGCCTGATCGATCTCGTCGAGCAGCGCCCCGTCATAGCAGCCTTCCAGAATGGCCTCGTGGTGAGCGGCGAAGACATCCACCGCCTGCCGAATCACCCGATCGATGGTGACCGCGCGAAAGTAGCCTGCCCGCCTGGAGTCGTCGGGAAACCGGGCCGCCCGGCGCAGGTGGCGCGGCTCCAAGAAGGGCCGGTGCAGGGCCTCCAGCTGCTCGTAGGGGATCACCCCGGTCTTGAACCCGTCTTCGATGTCGATCACGTGGT
>JALVEU010000166.1 GCA_027030565.1 Gammaproteobacteria bacterium
CGGCTGCAGAGCCGGAGCGCACTCCATCAACCCATGTTCCATAGCCAGGCGGATCAGCTCGGCATCGCTGCGCACGTTGAGCTTTTCCTGCATCCGGCTCTTGTAGGTACTCACCGTCTTGGGCGACAGGTGGAGCGTCTCGGAGATGGCCTGCACCTTGTGTCCCTGCACGAGCATGTACAGGATCTGCATCTCCCTGGGCGAGAGGGCGTCCAGGCCCGTGGCTGCCCCCCCTCCCGGCAACATGTCGAGCGCCAGGCGTTGGGCCACCTCGGCGGAGAGGTAGCGCTGGCCGCGCATTACGGTGCGGATCGCCGTGATGATCTCGTCCACCCCGCATCCCTTGCTGAGGTAGCCCAGTGCGCCGGCCTCCAGCAGGCGCCTGGGAAACGGTCCCTGGTCGTGCACGGTGACGATGATCACCTTGAGGTCGGGTGCCACCCGGAGCATGCGCCGCGTGGCCTCCATGCCGCCGATCCCCGGCATGTTCACGTCCATGAGTACCACGTCAGGGCGCAGCTCGCCCACCATACGAACGGCCGACTCGCCGCTATCCGCCTCGCCCACCACGACGATCCCCTCCTCCGCACTGTGGTCTTCGATGAGGCGCCGAATGCCGGAGCGCACGAGATCGTGATCGTCGACGAGCAGGAGTCTGATCATGTGGGGTTCACAGCCTGATGTGGGGATTCGCTGGCATCACCGGGCCTTCCGGCACACGGGCGTACTTGCCGCATTCACTGAATCAAGGATGTACCCCTGAAGCAGGGGGAGCCGCAATCGCCGTCTGACGAAGCGCCTCAGTTTTCGGCCGAAGCGCTCTCTGTACCCCACCGGCTGTAGGGGTGGGTGACGAGATTGACGTTGTAGTACCGGGCGTCGTGGGAGACCTCTGGGCCGACCCAGGGCGGCAGCGGAAAGGCCTGGTCCTCCGCCTCTAGCTCGATCTCGGCCACCACCAGGCCCGCGTTCTCGCCCTCGAACACGTCCACCTCCCAGTTCCACCCCATCCACCGCACATCATGGCGGACCTTTTCGATCAGCGGGTGTTCGCAGAGGGCGTCCAGCATCTCGTCGGCCTCCTCCGGGGGGATCCGGTACTCGTACTCGGCACGGCGCACGTTCAGCCCCGCACTCTTGATGTTGAGGCGGGCGTCCTTTCCGGCAACACGCACCCGGACCGAGCAACGTGCGTTGTTGGCCAGATATCCCTGCCGGTAGCGGACACTGCGGACCATGTGGGCACGCCAGTCCTCACTCACCACCACAAACTTGCGTTCGATCTCGGTAGGCAAGCGCCCCGTTCCTCCTAGAAAAGCCGGCTCATCGGTCGCCGCCCAAACAAAAACCCGTGCGGCTCGGCTCAATAGCGCACCAGGGCCGAGCCCCAGGTGAACCCGCCCCCGAAGGCCTCCATGAGGAGCAGTTCTCCACGCCGGATGCGTCCGTCGCGCACTGCCACGTCCAGGGCGAGCGGAATCGACGCTGCCGAAGTGTTGGCATGCTCGTGCACCGTGACCACCACGCGCGCCATGGGCAGTGAAAGCTTGCGGGCCGTCGCCTCGATGATCCGGTGATTGGCCTGATGAGGCACCAGCCAGTCCACGTCGGACCGGGCGATGCCGTTGTGCTCCAGTGTCTCGTCAACGATACGCCCCAGGGTGTTGACCGCCATGCGAAATACCTCGTTGCCGCGCATCTCGATATAGGCCTCGCCCTGACGCAATCGGTCGTAGCCCTGGGAGACCCCATACGGCACCGTGAGCAGATCGGCATAGTCCCCGTCGGCGTGCAGTTGGGTGGAATACACGCCCGGAGCCGTTGCGGCCTCCAACACCACCGCCCCAGCCCCGTCACCGAACAGCACACAGGTGGAGCGGTCCGTCCAGTCGATGAGACGTGAGAGGGTCTCGGCACCCACCACCAATGCGAGTGTGGCTTGGCCGGCACGGATGAAGTTGTCGGCCACCGCCAAGGCGTAGATGAAGCCGGTACACACCGCCTGCACGTCGAACGCGGCACAGCCGTGCACCCCCAGCTTCTGCTGCAACAGGCAGGCGGTGCTTGGGAACACCCGATCGGGCGTGGTGGTGGCCATGACGATGAGATCGAGATCCGCAGCGCGGCGACCCGCAGCCTCCAGTGCCTGGCGGGCTGCGGCCAATGCCAGATCGCTGGTGTCTTCCCCGGGGCCGGCGATGTGGCGCTTCTTGATCCCCGTGCGCTGCGTGATCCATTCGTCGGAGGTCTCCACCAGCAGCTCGAGGTCGTGATTGGTCATCACCGTCTCCGGGAGATAGCTCCCGGTACCCAGGATGCGCGCGTACCGGCCGCTCATGCCGCGGACCCGTGACGGAGCAGCTCATGCACGCTCTCGGCGATTCGCTCGGGCACCCGAGCGGCCGCCTCCAGACCCGCAATGTGGATCGCATTGGCGAAGGCCATCCGGTCGGCGCCCCCGTGGCTCTTCACCACCACCCCACGCAGGCCTACCAGACTGGCCCCGTTGTAACGCCGCGGATCCACCTGGTCGAGCACGTTTCGCAGCACCGGGGTCGCCACGAGGGCAGCGGCACGGGTCAGCAGGTTGCGCCGGAAGCCCTCCTTGAGCAGCTGGGTGATGAGCTTGGCGACCCCCTCACTGCTCTTCAGAGAGACGTTGCCCACGAAACCGTCGCTGACCACCACGTCCACGTCGCCGCAATAGATGTGATCACCCTCCACGTAGCCGATATAGTTGAGGGGACTGCGCTCCAGCAGCGCATTGGCCTCCTTGACCTGCTCATTGCCCTTGATTGCCTCCTGCCCCACGTTGAGCAGGCCCACCCGCGGACGACGCAGACCGGACATGTGCTCCACCAGCACTGACCCCATCACCGCGAACTGCAGGAGATGCTCGGCCTTGCAATCCACGTTGGCCCCGAGGTCCAGCATGTGCGTGTGGCCGTTGCGCGATGGCAAGGCCGTCATGATGGCAGGACGGTCGATGCCAGGCAGCGTCTTGAGTACGAACCGGCCGGTGGCCATCAGGGCGCCCGTGTTGCCGGCGCTCACCGCCGCATCGGCCGTCCCCGCCCTGACCAGGTCGATGGCCACCCGCATGGACGAGTCCTTCTTGCTCCGCAGGGCCTGGGCGGGCGGCTCGTCCATGCCCACCACCTGCGAGGCGTGGTGGACCTGGATCTGTTTGATGTGCCTGGCGCCTTGGGCCTCGAGTTCACGGTGTATCCGCGCTGCGTCCCCCACCAGGAGCAGATCCAGATGGGGATGCGTGCGCGCGATGTCGCAGGCAGCCGGTACCGTGACGCCCGGGCCGACATCACCGCCCATGGCGTCCACCGAAACGGTCACACGCCGGCTCATACGGCGATGCGGCCGGTCAGCCGGATGTCGACGGAGACCACGACCGTGCCACGCGGGTCAGGCGTTGCACTACTCTTCGTCTACGTCTTCGGGACGCACGATCACCTGACGCCCTTTGTAGAAGCCGTCGGGCGTGACGTGGTGCCGGAGATGGATCTCCCCCGTGGTTGGATCGATGGAAAGGGTGGGGGCCCTGAGCGCATCGTGTGCGCGCCGCATACCTCGCCTCGAACGCGTCTTGCGCCTCTGTTGGACTGCCATGGCCGCTCGTCTCCTTAGACCAATAACCAGAAAAAACAACACCCCGGCGATCCCGTCCCATCCATTCGGACAACGGACACCGAGGGGCTCACCGCTCGTTCTTGCGTAACGCTTCCAGGACCTGAAACGGGCTCTCGCGCCGTGGCGCGGCATTCCCCAAGGCCTCCAGCCGGGCCAGGGCCTCGGCGTCACACTGCCTGCGGTCCTCGTGCTTGGGGACCAGGGGCACTGCCAGCAGGAGCTCGTCTTCGATCAGCCCCGCCAGGGACAGCTGAGCGCCCCGGTCCAGCTCAATGGTCTCGTAGTCCTCCTGCAGGCGTACGGCCTCCCGCTGCGAACGCGCCACTGCGACGAGCAGCTCGGCCCCGACCGGCAGAACCAGCTCGCCCAGGCAACGTTGACAGGTCACGGCGATCTCTGCCGTGACGTCGCCAGCGATGAGGACCGCGCCACCGGGTTCCCGGTAGGCACGGAACCGAACTTCCACGTCCGGGGAGACACCCCGCACGCCGCAATACTCCAGGCGACCCAGGTCCACCCACTGGGCCCGGCCGCCGAGGATGCGACCGGAGTCGGCCAGTGCGTCGGGGTCGATCCGGAGCGGAAGCCGTGCGCCCGACTGGTGCTTGTTCCGTGACGTCATAGAAAAAATAAGCGAGTCATTGTAGTGATCCAATCGTATGGAGTCAAAACGGCTGGAGCCTCGATCGTGCACGTGGCCCTCCACTTGACGGCCCGCGGGCGCTCCACTACAAATGCCTGTCCCCGTCCCGCCGAGCAGCTCACTCATGCGTACCCTGGTGCTGGCCTCCAGCTCCCCATACCGCCGCGCGTTGCTGCAGCGGCTCGGCGTGGCGTTTCGGACCGCGCGTCCGGAAGTAGACGAGACACCGCTGCCGGGAGAACCGCCCGCCGCCCTGGTACGCCGCCTGGCCGAGGCCAAGGCCAGGGCCCTGGCCGAGCGATTCCCCGAGGCGCTGATCATCGGATCCGACCAGTGCGCGGTGACCGACGAATCCCGGATCCTGGGCAAACCTGGCGACTTCGAACACGCCTACGCGCAGCTGCGGGCGCTGTCGGGGCGCAGCGTGCGGTTCCTCACCGGCTTGTGTCTGTTGGAGGCCTCCACCGGCACGGTCCAGTTGGACGTGGTTCCATTCCTGGTGGAGTTCCGCCACCTCTCCGACGCACAGATCCGCCGCTACCTGCAGCGCGAGCGGCCCTTCGACTGCGCAGGCAGCTTCCGCTCCGAGGGCCTCGGCATCGCGCTGTTCCGCAGAATGCAGGGCGACGACCCCAACGCCCTGATAGGCCTGCCGCTCATCCGACTCGTGGACATGCTCGAAGCCGCCGGACAGCCGGTGCTGTGATCCGCGTCTCCCTACCACCTGCCTATTGGAGGGTCAGGCTGCGCAGGCGTTCCTCCACCCGGACCGCCAAGGCGGCCCCGATGCGGTCGCTCAGGCGCTCCCACCAGTCGCGCTTGTGCGTGAAGTCCCGCGTCTTTTCGACCCCGATGACCTCACGCGCCACGGTGGCCTCGTCGGCGAATCCGTCGATCAGACCCAGCCGTTTGGCCTCCTCGCCGGTCCAGAACAGGCCGGAGAACAGGTTCGGGTCGTCGGCCAGGCGGTCTCCGCGCCCCGCCTTGACGGCCGCGATGAACTGCTGGTGCACCGATTCGAGCAATGCCTTCACGTGGGCGACCTCGTCGGGCTTCAAAGGCAGGAAGGGATCCAGGAACCCCTTGTGCTCCCCGGCCGTGAACAGACGCCGCTCCATGCCCAGCTTGTGCAGCGTCCCGACCAGACCGAAGCTGTCCAGACGCACCCCGATGGAACCGACGATGCTCGCCCGGTTGGCGTAGATCTCGTCGGCGGCCACCGCGATATAGTATGCGCCCGAGGCGGCCGCATCCGTCACCACCGCCACCACCGGAACGTCCGGATGTGCCTTGCGCAGACGTTGGATCTCGTCGTGCACCAGCGCGGACTGCACTGCGCTGCCACCGGGGCTGTTGATGCGCAGGATCACCCCTCGCGTACCGTCGTCTTCGAAGGCAGCCTTCAGGCCCTTGATGACGTCGCGGGCGTTGGCCGCGGCGCCGTCGGCGATCAGGCCCCGGATCTGCACCACGGCCGTGTGCTCACCTGTCAGATCCCCCTGCCAATCGCCACCCCGCCACCACAGGAGCGTGAGCACGGCCACGTAGAGGAACAGGAGGCTGCGGAAGAAGACGTTCCAGCGGCGCGTCCGGCGCCGCTCTTTGAGCGCCTCGCGCGCCAGCTCCTCGACGAGCTCGCGCTCCCAGCCCTCCTCTCGGTCCGAGCTCCCGCTCACGGTCGTCCCCCGCAGGCGAGCCGGCCGCTGGACCCGGCACCGGCGGTGCGTGCGAGCCAGCCGGGTAGTTGCCTCAGGTCGGAGAGCAGCGCCACCGGCGCCTGCTCACGCAGGCGCGCGGCCTCATGCACCCCGCAGGTGAGGCCCAGGCCGTCCACACCGGCGCTCCTCGCCATTTGGAGGTCATACACCGTATCGCCGATCATCAGCGTCTCCTCGGACGTCACACACAACTCCCGCATCAGTTCCAGCAGCATGTGGGGATGAGGCTTGGAGCGGCTCTCGTCGGCACAGCGGCTGGCATGGAACCAGCGCCCCAGGCCAGTCTCGCGGAAGCCACGCTCTAGCCCCCGCCGCGACTTGCCGGTGGCCACCGCGAGCCGATAGCCGGCCTCGTGCAGGGAGGCGATCACCTCTGCGACACCCGGGAATGGGGGGCTGGGCTCCGCATCCCTGGCCAGATAGCACGCCCGATACGCATCGATGAGGCTCGCGACGAAGCGTTCGTCGGCACCCGGAAACAATGCCAGCACCGCTTCCCGCAGACCCAGTCCGATGATGTCACGGATCTGGGCGGCACTGCGCGCCGGAGCGCCCACTGCGGCGATGGCCGCACGCACGCAAGAGACGATGCGTCGCTCGGAATCCACGAGCGTGCCGTCCCAGTCGAAGACCAGGAGCCGGTAACCATAGCCGGCGGTCACGGTGCCCCCTCCGCGGTCTGCACCACTGCGTCCAGCTCCGGCGGCAGCGGCGTCCGGATCTCGTAGTGGGACCCGTCCCAGTCGAAGGCCAGGCGTTCCGCATGCAGGAACAGGCGTCGCAGGCCGCGCCGCCGCCAGGCGCGATTGGCCGTGAAGTCCCCGTAGCGAGGGTCACCGAGTACCGGGTGTCCCGAGTGCGCGGCATGGACTCGAATCTGATGCATTCGACCCGTATGCAGGCGCACCCGGACCAGTGTCGCCCCGTCCAGGTGCCGGAGCACGGCGAACTCGCTCACCGCGGGTTTCCCTCCCGTATCCACGCGCACTTCACCGCGGCGGCGCGCAAGGGACATCGAAACACGCCACCGGTCCTCGGTGACGTTTCCTGCGAGCAGGGCTTGATACACCTTGACCACTTCTCCATGACGGAGTGCATCCTGGAACCCCAGTAAGGCACGGCGGTGCTTGGCCAGCACCAGAACGCCGCTGGTCTCGCGATCGAGGCGATGGGCCAGCGACAGCTGGGTCAACTCCGGGCGGTACCGGCTCAACAGTTCGATGATACCCCAGGGATTGCCCGTCCCGCCGTGAACCGGCACCCCTCCCGGCTTGTCCAAAAACATGAAATGAGCGTCCTCCCGGAGGACCGCCGCGACCACCCGGCGCATCAACCCGGGCGGCGGGGACGGTCCGGAACGGGGCGTGGCGGTGCGCACCGGGGGCAGGCGCAACCGGTCCCCGGATCGGAGGCGGTAGTGGGCACGGATGCGTCCGCCGTTGATGCGCACCTGTCCGCTGCGCAGGAGCCGGTAGATATGGCTTCTGGGTACACCGCGCAGGTGGCGGTGGAGGAAGTTGTCGATACGCTGGCCCTCGGCCGCGGCGCCGACGGTCAGCCACTGTACACCGTTGGACCGGTCCGGAGCGGATAGGGCGCAGGGCGTGGATTTGATGCTTTTCGACATGCTGTTATATTCTACGGAGCTTGGGAGTATGCCGCGAAACCGGCAGGGACCGCGAACGAGTAAGACTCCTCCCGAGGCAGATCCGTTCCGAGGACCTGCACCTTCCGTTGCCGCCCTCGGCTTCTGAGCACGGAAGCTTGCGGCGGGGCAAGACGCATCGATCCGTCCCTCCCAAGCAGGCGGAGCATGCTGCACAGCACCCCGAGCTTCGGGCCCGCCGCCTGCACGCACCCGCAAACGCGCTCGGGCGCGGCGCCAGTGCCGACCTGCCGTCTGCACGTTTGCAACGAGTCCCTGCCGGGAGGCAGGGAGATCGCTCGCACGAAGCACAAGCGATGAAACAGAGCGACGACGTCAACGAACTCCTGCTGCTTCTGACCTGCCTTTGGGGGTGGCCCGGCCTCCACGTGCCGCTGGCCCGGCTCCGGGGGCTCTCACTTGAAGTCCCGTGGGCCGATCTCGGGCAGAAGCAGCCCCGCAAGAGATACAGAGAACCCCATGAAACGGATACTGATCAACGCAACGCAACAGGAAGAGCTGCGGGTGGCCATGGTGGATGGCCAGCGGCTCTACGATCTTGACATCGAGATTCCCTCCCGCGAACAGAAGAAGGCGAACATCTACAAAGGAGTCATCACCCGGATCGAGCCCAGCCTCGAAGCCGCGTTCGTGGACTACGGCGCAGAGCGCCACGGCTTCCTCCCCCTGAAGGAGATCGCGCGCAGTTACCTCGACCCCAAGGCGGTCGACGAGCGCAACCGTCCGATCCTCAAGGAGGCGGTCAAGGAAGGTCAGGAGCTCATCGTCCAGGTGGAGCGCGAGGAGCGCGGCAACAAGGGGGCCGCACTCACCACCTTCGTCAGCCTGGCGGGGCGCTACCTGGTGCTCATGCCCAACAATCCCCGCGCAGGCGGTGTCTCCCGCCGCATCGAGGGCGAGGACCGTCAAGAGGTCCGTGCCGCCCTCAGCCAACTCGACATCGCCCCCGGCATGGGCGTCATCGTGCGCACGGCGGGCGTGGGCCGGACCCCCGAGGAACTGCAATGGGATCTCGACTATCTGGTCACCCTCTGGGAGTCCATCCAGAAGGCCAGCGAATCGGCTCCCGCGCCATTCCTCATCTTTCAGGAAAGCAACGTCATCATTCGTGCCCTGCGCGACCACTTGCGCAGTGACATCGGCGAGATCCTCATCGACGATCTCGCCGTCTACGAGCAGGCCCGTGACTTCATGGAGCGGGTCATGCCGCACAACCTCAAGAAGCTCAAGTACTACTCGGACTCCGTTCCACTCTTCAACCGGTTTCAGATCGAGAGTCAGATCCAGTCCGCCTTCGACCGGCAGGTGGCGCTGCCCTCCGGCGGATCCCTGGTCATCGACCACACCGAGGCCCTGGTAAGCATCGACATCAACTCGGCGCGCGCCACCAAGGGCGCCGACATCGAGGAGACGGCCTACAACACGAACCTGGAAGCAGCCGAGGAGATCGCCCGCCAGCTCCGATTGCGCGACCTGGGGGGACTGATCGTCGTGGATTTCATCGACATGACCTCCAACAAGCACCAGCGGGAGGTCGAGCAGCGACTGCGCGAGGCCCTGCGCATGGATCGGGCTCGTGTCCAGGTGGGCCGGATCTCCCGCTTCGGTCTGCTGGAAATGTCCCGCCAGCGCCTGCGCCCCTCGCTGGGCGAATCCAGCCAGGAGGTCTGTCCACGATGCATGGGCCAGGGGCGTGTACGCAGCGTCGAATCCCTGGCGCTGTCCGTACTGCGCCTGCTGGAGGAAGAGGCGCTCAAGGCCAATACGGCACGGGTGATCGCCCAGGTCCCGGTGTCGGTGGCGGCCTTTCTGCTCAACGAGAAACGCGAGGCACTGAGCGAGATCGAGCGCCGGCACAAGGCACGGCTGCTGGTGGTCCCGAACCCCCATCTGGAGTCTCCCCACTTCGAAGTGGAGCGGGTCAAGACGGGCGATGCGGCCAGCACGCCGGAGAAACCCAGCTACGAGATCGCGGCGACCCCTACCGTGGAACTGGAGTACGCCAGTCACGCACGCAAAGCACCCGAGCAGCCGGCCGTGGCCGTGGTCGCCCCCGAGCGCCCTGCCCCCCCGCCGCCCCGCGAGGAGTCGGCCGAGAGCACACAGGCATCCGAACCGGGACTGTTGGTTCAGCTGTGGGACCGTCTCATCGCCACCTTGAAGAAGGAACGCGCCGAAGCCGAGGCCGAGGCACAACGCTCCGCGGCCGCTGCGTCGCCGGCCCAGGAGCCCAGGCGAAGCCGGAATTCGCGCGGCCAGGGACAGGCACAGCGTCCGCGGGGCAACGGCCGGCGACGTGCCAACGCCCGCACCCGAGACTCCGAGGCGGGTCCCCAGGCAGCCGGTACCCCGGCCGGCAGCGATACCCCCGGCCAGCAGGCCTCCACCGAATCCCCTGCGGGAGAGTCCGCCCGCAACAACGGCACCCAGGGCAGCGGCCGCAGTGGCCGCAGTCGGCGCCGTGGCAGCCGCGGACGACGGCGCGGTACGAATCGCTCTGCGGGCGAGTCCCGCGAAGCAGCCACCACGGGCACCGACAGGCCCGGTGACAGGCAGGAGACGGCGCCCCCCCAGCCCGCCGAGACTCGGCAGCCAGCCAACGCAGTGGAGCCCCCGAAAGGCACCGGCGACTCCGAGACACCACGAGCGACCGTCGACCCTGCCCCAGCGGCGGGGTCGGCACCCCATGAGGGGTCCGCTCCAGAGCAGCCAGCTGTCGACCAAGTGGCCACCGGCGACCAAAGCCCTGCCCAGCCCGAATCAACCCCGAAGGCGGTGGGCGGTGAACAGGCTGCGGAAGCCGAGCCCCCGAAGCCTGCCAGGAGGCGGAACCCCCGCTCGCGGCGGCGCGGCAGCGCGGCGAGGAACCGCAGCAAGCCGTCGCCCGCGGACCCCGCCACGCCAGTGGTGGACAAGATCGAGGCCGCCACGACGGAAGAGACACGACCCAGCGCGGCCGCTCAGGCCGAGGCAACTGCGCCCAAGGCCTTGCCCGCGGCAACCCAAGAGGACGCCGGCGCGGAGACGGCCTCTACACCGGTGCCCGCAGCCAAGACCGGCTCCGGCTGAGCCGAGGCGCACGGCCTCCCCATTCGGGGGCCAGGAGCGGCCGAGGCACGCCGCGGCAGACCACCCCGCACCCCGGGGAGACCCCCCGGGGTGCGCTCTTACATCCGGTGCCGCCTGCGAATCTCGTTCAGCAGGCCTTGCGCCGCCTCCTCGACCATGTCCAGTACGCGCTCGAACCCACGGGTTCCGCCATAGTACGGATCCGGTACGTCCTGTCCCCGATAGAGTTCCGAAAACTCCATGAACAGGCGGATACGACCCTGCAGCTGGGGCGGGCAGATCTCCTGGAGCGCGGCCAGGTTGTCCCGGTCCATGGCGATCACGTAATCGGCCCGCTGGAAGTCTTCGGGCTGCACGTGCCGTGCGCGCTGCGCATGCAGGGCATAGCCACGCGCGCGCGCGGCCTCTTGGGCGCGGGGGTCCGGCGGCTTGCCCACGTGATAGGCGTGCGTCCCTGCGGAATCCACCTCGATGCGATCCGCAAGGCCCGCCTGCTCCACGAGCCGCTCGAACACCCCCTGGCTCATGGGGGAGCGGCAGATGTTGCCCATGCACACGAACAGCACTCGCACGGTCGTCGCCTGGCTCATCGGGATCTCCCTTCGAAAAGCTTTGTCCTGACGCCCGGTCAGGCACGTACGGTAGAGGTAAGGCCGCACCATGCGCCGATCAAGTCGCCGCCCTCTCCGAGCGGTCCAAGCCGCAAAAAAGGCCTGGCCACCTGCCGGTGCACCAGGCCCGCATCGCCTGTGCCGGGAGGGCTCAGGCCGTTTCAGTCCTCGTTGCCGACCGCCTTCATACTCAGGCGGATACGGCCCTGCTTGTCCACCTCGAGCACCTTGACCTTCACCAGGTCGCCCTCGGAGAGCTTGTCCGCCACGCTGGAGACGCGCTCGTCGGAGATCTGGGAGATGTGGACCAGGCCATCCTTGCCGGGCAGGATGTTCACGAAGGCACCGAAATCCATGATCTTCGCCACACGGCCTTCGTAGGTGCGGCCCACCTCGACGTCGGCCGTGAGCAGCTCGATGCGCCGTTTGGCCTCCTCGCCGGCCTCGCGGTCCACCGAGGCGATCCGTACGGTCCCGTCGTCTTCGATGTCGATGGTGGTCCCCGTCTCTTCGGTGATGGCCCGGATCGTGACCCCGCCCTTGCCGATCACGTCGCGGATCTTGTCCGGGTGGATCTTCATGGTGATGAAGCGTGGGGCATGCTCGGACGTCTCCTCGCGTGGCCGGTCGATGACCGCGTTCATCTTCTCGAGGATGTGCATCCGAGCATCCTGGGCCTGAGCCAGGGCCGTCTGCATGATCTCGCGGGTGATGCCCTTGATCTTGATGTCCATCTGCAAGGCGGTCACGCCGTCCTTGGTGCCGGCCACCTTGAAATCCATGTCGCCCAGGTGGTCTTCGTCACCCATGATATCGGTGAGCACCGCGTAGCGGTCCCCCTCCTTGATGAGCCCCATGGCCACACCGGACACCTGGCCCTTGATGGGCACCCCGGCATCCATCAGAGACAGGCTGGTCCCGCACACCGATGCCATGGAGCTGGAGCCGTTGGACTCGGTGATCTCTGACACCACGCGAATCACGTAGGGAAACTCCTCCTCGCTGGGCATGACCGCGGCCACACCCCGCTTGGCCAGCCTTCCATGACCGATTTCCCGGCGCTTGGGTGAACCCACACGCCCCGTTTCACCAACGCAGTAGGGCGGAAAGTTGTAGTGCAGGATGAAGTGCTCACGTCGTTCGCCCTCGATGGCGTCGATGATCTGCGCATCGCGCCCGGTCCCGAGGGTGGTGACCACCAGGGCCTGCGTCTCGCCGCGGGTGAACAGGGCCGAGCCGTGGGTACGCGGGAGCACGCCCACGCGAATGTCGATGGGGCGCACCTGCGTGGTGGTACGCCCATCGATGCGCGGCTCGCCACTGAGGATGCGGCCCCGCACCAAGGCCTTTTCAAGCTTGGAGAAGACCTCGCGCACCTCGGCCTCCGAAGGCCCCTCTTCCTTGGCGAACTGCTCCACGGCGGCCTTGCGCAGGGTGCTCACCCGGTCCTGGCGCGCCAGTTTGTCCTTGATCCGGTAGGCCTCGTCCAGCGCATCGCGGAAGGCGGCCTCCACGGCCTGATAGAGGGATTCATCCAGCTGGGGCGGTTCCCAGTCCCAGCGTGGCTTGCCGGCCTCAGCCGCCAGCTCCCGAATCGCCTGGATACAGGTCTGCATCTGTTCGTGTCCGAACACCACCGCGCCGAGCATCACGTCCTCGGGCAGCTCCTTGGCCTCGGACTCCACCATGAGCACAGCGTCCTCGGTGCCCGCAACCACCAGATCCAGCCGGGACTGCTCCAACTGACTGAGGGTGGGATTGAGCAGGAACTCGCCGTCCCTGTAGCCCACCCGCGCGGCACCAATGGGACCGTCGAAAGGGATGCCCGACAGGGCCAGTGCCGCCGAAGCCCCGATGATGGAGGGCACGTCGGGATCCACCTCGGGATTCACCGACATCACCGTGGCGATGACCTGCACTTCGTTGGTGAAACCCTTCGGGAACAGGGGCCTCAGGGGCCGGTCGATGAGCCTGGAGGTGAGAATCTCCTTTTCGCTGGGCCGGCCCTCCCGCCGGAAGAAGCTCCCCGGAATCCGCCCCGCCGCGTAGGTGCGTTCCTGGTAGTCCACCGTCAGGGGAAAGAAGTCCCGCCCCTCCACGGCCTCCTTGGCGCCCACCACCGTGACCAGGACCACGGTGTCGGCCATGTCGACCAACACGGCACCGGTGGCCTGCCGGGCGATCTCGCCCGTTTCCAGGGTGACCTTGTGGTCTCCGTACTGAAACTCTTTCTTGACTGATTTCACTTCCAGGTCCTGTAAGTGAGGAAGATTAGCGACGCAGGCCCAGGGTCTGGATGAGGGCCTGGTAACGCTGCTGATCCTTGCGCTTGAGGTAGTCCAGCAGCTTGCGGCGCGCGTTGACCATCTTGAGCAGCCCGTGCCGGGAGTGGTGATCGTGTTTGTGCTCGGCGAAATGCCGGGTCAGCCCCTCGATTCGGGCCGACAACAAGGCGACCTGAACCTCGGGCGACCCCGTATCGCCCTCGGCACGCCGGAACTTCTCGATGATCCGGCTCTTCTCATCGGGTGTCAGCGACATGACGTACTCCTGGGAATCACAAGATTCTGAAAACTCTTCCGGACCGAAAACCCGCGGGATTTTACCACGCACCCCACCCCGGACAAGGCGAACCGCGGCGCGCCCGGCACCTTCCGACAAGTGCTATATGTGATACCTCACAACAACACCGTATTGAACTGTTTATACAGGATTTCATTCCCGCTCCACTGCCCGGCGGATAACCCGTGCGCCCGCGTGTCGTCATGAGGCGAACACGAGCCTCTTGGGACCGATACGCCCATCCTCCAGTGCGCTGCCGACCCCGAGAAACGCCTGGTTCTCATCGTACAGACGCACCAGCCCTTCGGTAGGGGCCCCTGGGACCAGCACCGGCTGACCGGAACGCGCGTAAAAGGCCATGTCGGCCGTGAGCCGCACGGCCGGCCGGTCGGCCAACGCGGCATCCAGGGGGAGCAGCAGGGCATCCAGGGCCTGAAACCCTTCCGCGGCCCGAGCCTCGATCTCCTCCAGGCTGTGCAGACCCTGCCCTTCATGGAACGGCCCCACACCCAGCCGGCGCAGCGCGTGCACGTGGGCCCCGCAACCCAGCGCCTCACCGATGTCCTCGGCCAGGGTACGGATGTAGGTCCCCTTGGAGCAGACGATCTCGAGCTCCAGCAGGTCGTCCTGCAGGCTGAACAGTTCCAAGCGGTGGATGTGGACGGTGCGCGGCTGGCGTTCGATCTGCACCCCTTCGCGAGCCAGCTCGTAGAGGCGCCGGCCCTGGTGCTTGATGGCCGAGTACATGGGGGGCACCTGCTGGATCTCCCCGCGGAAACGGGCCAAGACCGCCTCTACGCGGCGCACGTCCAGATCGCCCACCGGGCGGGTCTCCAACACCCGGCCCTCCGCGTCCCCGGTCTCGGTGCGTACACCGAGCCGGAAGACGGTCCGGTAGTGCTTGTCGGCCTCGAGCAGGAAGGCCGAAAGCTTCGTCGCCTCTCCGAAACAAATCACCAGCAGCCCGCTGGCGATGGGATCGAGGCTGCCCGTATGGCCGGCCTTGCGGGCACGATAAAGCCGCTTGACCCGCTGCAGGGCCTCGTTGCTCGACAGGCCGACCGGCTTGTCGAGCAACAGGATGCCATGCACGTTACGCAGATGTCGCTTGGATCTCGCCATGAACGAATGAAAATTCAGTCCTTGTGCAGGGACCGGCGGATGAGGTCTTCGAGGGCTGCGGCCTTCTTCTCCGTCTCGTCGTAGACGAAGTGCAACTGGGGCACGGTCCGTACATGCATGCGCCTGCCCAGCTGCCCTCGCAGGAAACCAGCGGCGCGCTCCAGCCCTTGCTGCACCGCCTCCAGGTGTTGGGGGTCGTCCTCCAAGACGCTGTAGTAGACCTTGGCATGGCCCAGGTCTCGGCTCACCTGTACGTCGAGCAGGGTGACGCCGGCCACGCGTGGATCCTTCACCTCGTCGCGCAGCAGATCCGCCAGTTCGCGACGGATCTGCTCGCCTACGCGCAGGGTCCTGGGGTAGTCCCGCGGCATCCCAGTCTCACAGCTCCCGCTGCACCTCGTAGCGCTCGTAGACCTCGATCTGGTCTCCCGGCTTGATGTCGTTGTAGCCCTTCACGGCGATCCCGCACTCGGATCCGGCCCGCACCTCCTGCACGTCCTCTTTGTAGTGGCGCAGGGACTCGAGCTCGCCCTCGTAGATCACCACGTCGTCGCGCAGCACCCGGATCGGGTTGCCGCGCTTGACCACGCCTTCGACCACCACACAGCCAGCCACCGCACCGAACTTGGAGGAGCGGAACACCTCCTTGACCTCCGCCAGACCGATGATCTCCTCGCGTACCTCGGGGGAGAGCATCCCCGACAGGGCCGCCTTGACGTCGTCGATGGCCTCGTAGATCACGCTGTAGTAGCGGATCTCCACACCGGCCTCTTCGGCGGCGCGGCGCGCGGCGGCGTCGGCACGCACGTTGAAACCGATGATGATGGCGTTGGAGGCGCTGGCCAGGACCACGTCGGACTCGCGGATACCGCCGACTGCAGCGGCGATCACATTGACCTTGGCATCCTCGGTGGAGATCTTCTGCAGGGCGTCCCGCAGCGCCTCCACACTGCCCTGGACGTCGGCCTTGAGGATCACGTTGAGGGTAACCACCTCGCCTTCCTGCCGCTGGGCGAAGAAGGCCTCGAGCTTGGCGGCCTGCTGAGTGGCCAGCTTGCTCTCGCGCAGCTTCTCGCGCCGCGCCTCGGCCACCTCGCGGGCCTTGCGTTCATCCGCCACCACCATGGCCTCGTCTCCGGCGTTGGGCACCCCGGAAAGCCCCAGCACCTGCACCGGCATGGAAGGGCCGGCATGCTGCACCTGCTGCCCGCGTTCGTTGAACATGGCGCGTACGCGCCCGTACTCGGTGCCGGCCAGCAGCATGTCGCCCCGCTTCAGCGTCCCCTGCTGCACCAGGATGGTGGCGACAGGGCCGCGGCCCTTGTCCAGGCTCGCCTCGATGACCACCCCGCGGGCCGGGCCCTCCCTGGGCGCTTTCAGTTCCAGGACCTCGGCCTGCAGCAGGATGGCATCGAGCAGATCGTCGATGCCCTGCCCCGTTTTGGCCGACACCGGCACGAAGATGGTGTCCCCACCCCAGGCCTCGGGGATCACCTCGTGCTGGGCGAGCTCGTTGGTCACGCGGTCCGGATCGGCCTCCGGCTTGTCGATCTTGTTGATGGCCACGATGATGGGTACCCCGGCGGCCTTGGCGTGCTGGATGGCCTCGACGGTCTGCGGCATCACGCCGTCGTCCGCCGCCACCACCAGGATCACGACGTCGGTGACCTGGGCACCACGGGCACGCATGGCGGTGAAGGCCGCGTGGCCCGGCGTGTCCAGGAACGTGATGCCGCCATGGCCGGTCTCCACGTGGTAGGCGCCGATGTGCTGGGTGATGCCACCGGCCTCCCCTTCGGCCACCTTGGACTTGCGGATATAGTCCAGCAGCGACGTCTTGCCGTGGTCCACGTGGCCCATGATGGTGACCACCGGCGGGCGCGGTACGGCCTCGCCGGCCACCTCCTCGGCAATCTCCAGCTCGGCCTCCACGTCCTTGCGTTGATAGGGCTTGGCCTTGTGCCCCATTTCCTCGACCACGAGCATGGCCGTGTCTTGATCCAGGGGCTGGTTGATGGTGGCCATCACCCCCATGCCCATGAGCGTCTTGATGACCTCGCTGGCCTTCACGGCCATGCGCTGAGCCAGGTCCGAGACCGTGATGGTCTCGGGGATCTCCACCTCGCGCACCACGGGTGCGGTGGGCTTCTCGAATTTCTGCCGGCTCTCGACGACGATCCTCCCGGGCCGCTGCTTCTTGACCTTACGCTTGCCACGCTTGTCGCTGGCCACGTGCAGCTCCTTGCGCCCGTAACGCCCGGCATGTTCCTTCTTCTTTTCGGCCTGGCCCTTCTTGGCCTCCCGCGCCTGGGCCGCCTCGCGGGCCGCTCGTTCCTCGGCCTGTCGCCGCGCCTCGGCCTCGGCACGCTGGCGTTCCTCGGCCTCGCGTTTGCGGGCCTCCTCTTCTTCACGCGCGCGGCGCTCGGCCTCCCGGCGCCGCTCCTCCTCTTCGCGTCTGCGCGCCTCCTCGGCCGCGCGGCGCTCGGCCTCGGCACGGGCCACCTCCTCCTGGACCCGCTCGCTCTCGGCGCGCGCCTGTTCCAGGCGACGTTTCTCCTCCTCGACCACCGAGGACTTCGGCACGTAGGTGCGCCGCTTGCGCACCTCCACGGTCACCGTTCGCGCCGAAGCGCCACGAGCCGGGCCCGCGGTGCGTGGCCCGGCCGCCGAGCCGACCCGGATCTCGCTCACGCTCTTGCGCTTGAGCGTGACCTTCTGACCGCCGGCCCTTGCACTCTCGCGCCTGCCGTGGGCCTCGCGCAGATGGGTCAGCAGCCGCATCTTCTCGGCGTCCGTGATGGTCTGGTCCGGATTCTCGAAGGACATGCCCGCCTCGTTGAGCTGCTCCAGGAGCCGCTCCACCGGAGTCCCCACCGCTTCGGCCAGCTGTTTCACCGTGATTTCCGTCATCTCTCCCACCTCCGGCGGCATCAGTCTTTCTGCGCCGCTTCCTCGAACCACGGCGCGCGCGCCGTCATGATCAGCTCACCGGCCCGTTCGGCGTCGATGCCACCCAGCTCCACCAGCTCGTCCACCGAGAGCTCCGCGAGATCCTCCATGGTCGTCACGCCATGGGTGGCGAGCCGGTTGGCGAGCGCCTCGTCCATACCCTCCATGTTCAGGAGGTCTTCGGCCGGAGCCGTGCCCCCCAACTGCTCCTCGGACGCAATGGCCTGCGTGAGCAGGGCGTCCTGGGCCCGGCGCCGAAGTTCCTCGACGATCTCCTCGTCGAATTCCTCGATCTGCGCCAACTCGCCGGCGGGCACGTAGGCCAGCTCCTCCACGGTAGAGAAACCCTCCTGGACCAGGATCGCGGCCACCTCTTCGTCCACGTCGAGCTGCTCCATGAACCGCTCCTGCAGCTCGCGCGCCTCGCGCTCGGTCTTCTCCTCGAACTCCTGGCGTGACATCACGTTGAGCTCCCAGCCGGTGAGCTGGCTGGCCAGCTTCACGTTCTGGCCGCCCCGCCCGATGGCCTGGGAGAGCTTCTCCTCCTCCACGGCGATGTCCATACGGCCCTCGTCCTCGTCCACCACGATGGAGGCGACTTCGGCCGGCGCCATGGCGTTGATCACGAACACCGCCGGGTTCTCGTCCCACAGGATGATGTCGATACGCTCTCCGGCCAGCTCGTTGGAGACGGCCTGCACACGCGAACCACGCATGCCCACGCAGGCCCCGACCGGATCCAGGCGCGGATCGTTGGACTTGACGGCAATCTTGGCCCGCATGCCCGGATCGCGCGCAGCGCCCACGATCTCCACCAGCCCCTGGTCCACCTCGGGCACCTCGAGCTTGAACAGCTCGATCAGGAACTGGGGATCGGTGCGCGACAGGATCAGCTGAGGGCCGCGCGTCTCGGTACGCACCTCCTTGAGATAGGCCCGGATCTGATCGCCCGGACGCACCGATTCGCGCGGGATCATGTACTCGCGTGGAACGAAGCCCTCCACGTTGTCACCGAGGTCCAGATAGATTCCGGAGCGTTCCACCCGCCGAACCTCGCCCAGCACCAGCTCGCCGACCCGATCCTTGTACTGCTCGGCGATCCGTGCCCGCTCGGCCTCACGTACCTTCTGCACGATCACCTGCTTGGCGGCCTGGGCCGCGATGCGCCCGAACCCCGCCGGTTCGATGGGCTCTTCGATATAGTCGCCCACCTGGATGTCCGGGTCCTTCTGGCGTGCATAGCTCAGCAGGACCTGGCGCTCTGGAGACTCGAACTCCGGATCCTCGTCGTCGACCACCAGCCAGCGCCGGAACGCACGGTACTCGCCCGTCTTGCGGTCGATCTCCACGCGCACGTCGATGTCTCCACCGTGCTTCTTGCGGGTGGCCGACGCGATGGCCGCCTCGATGGCCTCGAAGATCACCTCGCGGTCGACCCCTTTCTCATTGGAGACCACGTCGGCGACCAGCAAAATCTCTTTGTTCATCCTCTTTCCTCTCCACCAACCCGCAGCCGGCCTCGTATCCATACTTTCCGACCGCGTTAAGATATGCCTATAAGGCATTCACTTTTAAGACATATCTATGGAGTCTCGGTTCCGCTGGAGGTCTGCTCGAATTCCGGCACCAGGCGCACACGGGCCACCGCATCCAGCGGGATCTCCACGGTCCCGGCGTCCTCTACAAGCCGCAGATGCCCCTCTTCACAACCCAGGAGACGGCCCTTGAACCTGCGTCGGTCACCGAGCTTTTCCCCCGTGCGCACCTGAACCACCCGGCCCCGGTACCGGCGCAGCTGATCCTCCGTGAACAGCGGCCGATCCATCCCGGGCGAGGAGACCTCCAGCGTATAGGCACCTCGAATCGGGTCCTCCACGTCCAAGAGGCTGCTGAGTTGATGACTCACGCGCTCACAGTCGGCCACCGAGATCCCCTCCGGATGCTCGATGTAGACCCGCAGGATGGGGTGGCGCTGACGCGGGTCGAATTCCACGCCCCACAGCTCATAGCCCAGCCCACGCACCACGGGTTCGAGCAGTGCGTGCAACTCGGGAGGAGCCGATGGCATCGTCCACATTGTCGTCCAATAAAAAAAGGGCCTTACGCCCTTTGCCTCACTGCGAGATCGGGCATTCCACAGGGAACGCCTTGCCTCACAAACGAACAAGGCCCCTCGTGGGGGCCCCTTGCTAAGCGCCGACCTGTGACGGAGGCAGCGCCCCTGTCAGGCGCGGTAGTATAACAGCAACGGTCACCCGACCCAAGCCCGCGGCCACGCTTGAAATCACCACGCCCGTCCCGCATGTTCTGCAAAGCTGTGCAGCAGGATCCGACACCGACAAAACAAAGGCCTAGCCGATGAAATTCAGGGACTATTACGAAGTTCTGGGGGTCAAGCGCGACGCCACGCAGGACGAAATCAAACGCGCCTACCGGAAGTTGGCCCGGAAATATCATCCGGACGTCAGCAAGGAGGCCGGCGCCGAGGAGAAATTCAAAGAGGTCCGCGAGGCCTACGAGGTGCTCAAGGACCCCGAAAAACGCGCCGCGTACGACAAGTTCGGCCAGCACTGGCGCGAAGGCCAAGAATTCACCCCGCCACCCGACTGGGACGCAGGCTTCGAATTCTCCGGTGGCGGTTACACCGAGGCTGAAGGCTTCAGCGACTTTTTCGAGGCGTTGTTCGGGGGCGGCGGTGCGGGATTCCACCGGACACGGGCGCGTCCCGGGGCCGGCTTCCGCACGAGGGGTGAGGATCATCACGCCAAGATCCTCATCGACCTGGAGGACGCCTTTCACGGGGCCACCCGGAGCATCACGCTCCAGGTCCCGGAGGTGGACGAGAACGGGCACGTGGTCACGCGCACCCGCACCCTGAACGTGCGTATCCCCAAGGGCATCACGGAAGGCCAGCGCATCCGGCTCGCCGGACAGGGCGGGCCCGGAATGGGCGGAGGCCCCGCCGGGGACCTCTATCTGGAGGTCAAGTTCCGTCCCCACCCCGTCTACCGGGTGGACCGGCGCGATCTCTACCTCGACCTGCCGATCACCCCCTGGGAGGCAGCGCTCGGGGCCTCGGTGCCGGTGCCCACACCGGGGGGCGTCGTCGAGGTCAAGATCCCGCCCGGGTCCCAGTCGGGACAGAAACTCCGGCTCAAGGGCAAGGGTCTGCCCGGCAGGCAGCCAGGCGATCTCTACGCCGTGCTCAAGATCGTCACGCCCGAGCCGAAGACCGACGCGGACCGGGAGCTCTACCAGCGCATGGCCAGACAGATGCCCATGAACCCCCGCGCTGCCCTGGGAGTGTAAACCATGAATCAGCACCCGGACGTCCTGAGCGGAGAACTGCTCGACGAGGATACCCTGATGGGGTTGCGAGAGGTGTGCATGCTGTGTGGCGTGCACGCCGAGCGCATCATTGAGATGGTGACCGAGGGCATTGCAGAGCCCTACGGGCGCTCGCCCATGGAGTGGCGATTCACCGGTCCCATGGTCACGCGTCTGCAGCAGGCGCTGCGCCTACAGGCCCAGCTCGGGGTCAACTTGGCCGGCGCCGCCCTGGCCTTGGATCTCCTGGACGAGCTCGACGAACTGCGCCGCGCGCTCTGCCGCTACGGGCGGTGAGTACGCCCTACGACGGCTCATCGCGCCAGGCGTTCCAGCACGGCCCGGAAATGGCGTGAATTGGCGATCTTGATGCCCACCTTGTCTGCCCACTTCTGTAACCCCTCGTCGCCAGAGACCAGCGTGGCATCCAGCTCATAGGCCAGCAGCAACACGTCGGCATCCTCGCGGCTGTCGAGGATGCCGCGCCGCAACGCCTCGCGATAGCGTGAGCGCAGCCGGTTGACCAGCCGCCCCACGTCCGCGGCCGTGGCGGCACCGCCTGCCTCTTTGGTGAGCTCTTCGGCGATGCGCAGCCCCCGATCCACGCGCATGCGCACCTCGTCGATGAACTCGTAGAGGATCTCACTGGGGATCAACAGGCTGTAACGCCGCGGCGAACGGATACGCACCAGCGCCTCGAATGCCGCGGCCAGCTCGCCCAGATCCTTCATCTTGGTCAGTTCGCCGTAGACGGAACTGGGCATATAGAACTCGGCCCGGGCGCGCTCGGCCACGTCCAGGAACACCGCCACGGCCTCCTCCGTGGAGGGCCCGAAGCGGCCGTAGACGTCCGGATTGGTGAACAGGCTGGTGTCCAGCACAAAGCGCTCGATCATGGCCGGGCTCCGAGCAGTGGGCATGGAGCCAGCGTAACGCGCGCGGCGGCCTGGGCCAAGGGCCGCGCCGTGGGCGCGACAGCGGCCCACAGTGGCGTGCCGAATGCCGGATCAGGAACGAGAGGAATAGAAGCAGTAGCGGTTCCGGCCGCTGGCTTTGGCCTGGTACATGGCCCGGTCGGCGTGCACGGCCAGGGTATCGGCATCCTCCCCGTCCTGAGGCCAGACGGCGATCCCCACGCTGGCCGTGATACACAGCCGTTCGCCGCCGAGCCGGAACGGCTTGGCCAGTTCCCGGATCAGGTGCCTGGCGATGCCGGCCAGTTCCCGAAGGGAGCCGATCCGGTCCACCAGCACCATGAACTCGTCCCCGCCGTAGCGGGCCACCAGGTCCTCGCTGCGCAGCTGTCCCCGCAGCCGGTCGGAGACCACCCGCAACATCTCATCGCCCCGCGCATGCCCGAGACGGTCGTTGATCTCCTTGAAATCGTCGAGATCCACGAAAAACACACCGAGCCGGCCGCCGTTGCGGCCCGCCCTCTCGATGGCCTGGCTCAGGCGCCGTGCGAACACACGCCGATTGGGCAGTCGGGTCAGCGGATCATGGTGCGCGAGGTGCGAGAGCTCCTGGCGGGCACGGTACTGATCGCTCACGTCCTGCACGGCCCCGGTAATGGCCTCCAACCGTCCGTCGCGGCCGCGCTCCGCCTCGCCGAGGATCCTCACCACCCGCTGTACCTGCTCCTCCGGCCCCGCCCCCCGGAGCCGGCACTCCACGCGAAGCACGCCCCCTCGGCGCAGCACGCGCCGGAGCGCACGCTTCAGGGCGACTTGATCTTCCCGGAAGAGCCTGGCCTGGCAGGCATGCACGTCGAGCAGCGGCCCGTCGAGCCCGGCGATGTGCGCACATTCGGGCGAACAGCGAATGTAGTCACAACCCCGCTGCCAGTACCAGGTACCCACCCCGGCGATCTGCTGGGCCCGGCGCAGATCGGCCTGGCTGGCCCGCAACTCCGACTCGATGCGCGCACGGTCCAGCGCATAGCCGAGGGTCGCACTGGTCGCGTTGAGCAGCGCCACGTCCGCATCCCCCCATTCGATCTCGGCCTGCACCGCATCGAAGCCGAGGAAACCGGCGCAACGCCCCGCCTCGTTGAGGGCCACGTTGATCATGGAACGCACGCCCTGGACCTTGAGTTCGTCCCGCAGCGCTGCGGCGGAGTCGGGAAGCCGCTCGGTACAAGGGACCAGGACGAACCCGAAGCGTTCGAGCTGATCCAGATGCCAACGAAACGGCTCGGCGGGCACGTCCCGCGCGCGGTGCTGCTGGGGCTCTACACCCGGCGCACACCATTCGTGCGTGTTGGTCAGCCGGCTGCGATCGGGCGAAAACCGGAACAGATAGGCCCGGTCGGCGTGCATGAAACGCCCCACCGCCGCCAGCGTCCATTGGATGGTCTCGTCGAGCGCCTCGCTCGGTGCGCTGAGCAGGCGCATCGCGATGCTGGAGAGCAGCGCCTCGAATGCCAGACGATGATCGATGGGCCGTCCTGCGGCATCGACCAGGTGCTGCTCGATGTCGAGGAGCAGGGTGACCTCGCCCGTGCCGGCGCCCCGGGCCACGGAAACCTCCACCAGGCAGCGATAGCGCGAGCCCTCCTCCATCACCTCCACTTCATAGGAGACCGCCCCCACGCCATCGAGGGCGGCCTTCCAGTGATGGGCGACCTCGGCATCGCAGGCCGGATGCCGGCAGACCTCGGGCAGCGGCATACCCTCGGCACGACGCCGGTCCAGCCCTAGGATGCGTTCGGCCTGCGCATTCATGAACCGAACCCGACCCTCCGGATCCAGTCCCACGACCCCGCGCTCGGCCGAAGAGACGGGCACCACCAACCGACTGGAATCCACCGGCGAACGCGCGTTCAAAATGGCCGCATACAGGCCTTCCCCTTCAGAGTGCTCACCCATACCGCTTCCTTGCCCACGGCCGAAGACCCGGGAACACCAAACCCGCAAGGCCGCCAATCGCCCACACCGGCCCCAAGCACCCGGCTCGCACCGCCATCATCTGATGCCTTCCCAGGGCGTACCCGGCCGCGGCGCCCGTCCGCCAACCCGGCAAGGACGCCACGCCTGGATGCCCCGGGTCCACATCCCGTTTTCTTGGAGCATAGAAGTCACCGCTCGTACTCGCAACCGGCCGGCCCCGGCAACTCCGGCTGACGAGGATCACGTCAGGCGCTCCAGACGCAAGCGCTCGCGCTCGTCGAACAGCTGCCGACCACCCCACCAGACGGACACCAGCGCCCCGAACCCGGTCCCGGTCGTGATGAGAAACATGATGAGGATCTGGTACTTGACCGCTTCCATGGGCGGATTACCGGCCAGGATCTGTCCCGTCATCATGCCGGGCAGACTCACGATTCCGGCGGTGGCCATGGCGTTGATCATGGGCATGAGTCCCGTGCGCATGCCGAGCACCCGCAGTTCACGCACGGCCTCACCCGCCGTCCGCCCCAGGAGCAGCTGCGCCTCGATCTGTCCCGCCCGTTGTCGGGCCTCCGTGGTCAGTCGGTCCAGGGCGAGTGCCACCCCGTTCATGGTGTTGCCGAGGATCATGCCCAGCAACGGGATCGCGTAGCGCGGGTCGTACCAGGGCTGCGGCATCAGCAGGACCAGCAGCGCCAGGGCGGTGACGGAAAACGAAGAGACGAACATGGAGACCGTGCCCAGCCCATAGCCCCACCATCCCCGAAAACGGTGCCTCTGGCGCGCCAGCACCTCGTGCCCGGCCACCAGCAGCATCGTCAGCGCCATGCCCCCCACCCACAGGGGACGCGCCTGCGCGAACACGAACCGGAGCACCCAGCCCACCAGGAGGAGCTGCAACGTGGTCCGCAAGGCCGCCACCAGCATGGCACGGCTGGTCCCTACGCGCAGACGCCAGGTCAGGCCGGCAAGCCCCAGCACCAGACAGGCCGCCACGGCCAGGTCCCAGGCAGTGACCGGAATCGTGGGCGCGGAGTTCAGGCCACGCTCCGGGTCGCAGCGGCCAGCTCCAGCACGCGGTCCGGGTGCAGCCGCTCCATCTGATCGGTCTGGTGGCCAACCCAGACCACCCCCACGCCCTGTTTCGTCCGCAACGCCTCGATCAGCTGCTCGACCCGGCGCGTGTTTGCAGCGTCCAGATTGGCGGTGGGCTCGTCGAGCAGCAATACACGTGGGCGATTGGCCAACAGCCGCAGGAGTGCCAGACGCTGACGCTCCCCGCTGGACAACCCCGCCACGGGCCGCTGCAGCACCTCCGGCTCCAGCCCCAGCGCCGCCAGGGCTTCACCCGAGGGCTG
Organism: Gammaproteobacteria bacterium; assembly: GCA_027030565.1. Lineage (GTDB taxonomy): Bacteria > Pseudomonadota > Gammaproteobacteria > JAJDOJ01 > JAJDOJ01 > JALVEU01. Next base: position 25,559 of record JALVEU010000166.1, read on the forward strand.
CCGATCGAAGTGGTCCGCTGCCCGATCCGCCCACCACTGCGGCTCGGCCGGCAGCAGGCCCACCAGACGCCGCCATACGTGAGGAGGAAAGGACTCGCGTGGGCGCCCGTCCAGGAGCACGACCCCCTCACTCGGATCGAGGTCGACGATGGCCCGCAGCATCCGGCTCTTGCCTGCGCCGGAAGGGCCGCGCACGAACACCAGACCGCCGGCCGGCAGCAGGAAACCCACGGGCCCGAAGTACGGCCCCCGCAGATCCCGCACCTCCAGGCGCGGAATCATCCCCGGCGCCGACGTCTGGCCATGGACTCAGCGGCTGCGCAGGAGTATGCGCCCATTGAGCGGCTGGACCGGCCGGGCATTGGCGCCCATGATCTCGCTCAGGCGAAGTAGCAGTCCGGAAGGGACCTCCACGGGCTCGGTCAGGACGAACCACTCCACCCCTTCGGTGCAGGGCGGCGTGGTCAGCGAGCCGCGGTAGTACACGTAGTCACGACGTGTAGGCAACAAATCGTCCGGGTCGATGCGCAGCGCACGCACTGCAAAACGCCGGTGTTCTTGACCCGGCAGCACGCCCCACAGGCTGGAGAAGGTGCCGCCGGACCAGTGCCCGGGCACCAGCCACACGCCCACCACGGCGAGGGTGCCGTCCTGGGCCTTGTGCACCAAGTGCAGCTCCCCCGGGGCGGGCATTCCCCAACGTCTGTGCTCGCTGGGGGTATGGAAATGGAACTGTACCAACCGGTACCGGTTGACCCCCACATGGAGTATGGAGCCGGGTGCCACGTCGAACCGAACGGTGTGGCCATTGTTGACCACGCTCTCGGCCCAGGAGCGATAGTCGAAATCCAGGGGCGGCAGCCGCGCCGGCACGGCCGGGCCCACGTCGATGGGCGACTGTTGGGTGCCCTGCCCGCACAAGGACCAGGCCTCGGAGAGTTCCCCCCAGTGTTCGGGCCCCGTCTCGCCCGCATAGCTCCAATGGGCTTCCTCGGCCGCCTGCACGATGCCGGCAACCAACGCGAATACAACGAGAGATGTCCACTGTCTCAATTTCCGCATGATTCCAGTCCAGTCGATGGTACTTCGGTTCGCTGCCTCCTGTGGATGGCACCCGGCAGCGCCCTAGGCGCGGGCCCCGCCCCTGGCGCTGGCGATGGCTTCCAGGACCTTGGCCGGGTGGTCGGCCGCACGCGCCACACGCCGCCAGTGCTTGACCACCCTGCCTTCGGGATCGATCCATACCGTGGAGCGGATCACCCCGACGGTCTTGCGCCCGTACGATGTCTTCTCTCCCCAGGCCCCATAGGCCGCCATCACCTCGTGCTCCGGATCCGAGAGCAGGAGGAACGGCAGCCCGTGGCGTTGGGCAAAACGCTCGTGGGAGTGGGGACCGTCCGGCGAAACGCCGATGACCACGACGCCCAGCTTCTGGAACTCCGGCCACAGGTCGCGGAATCCCTGGGCCTCCTTGGTGCAGCCTGGGGTGTCGTCACGCGGATAGAAATACACCACCACGTCCCGGCCGCGGAAATCGTGCAGCGAGACCTCGCGCCCCCGGGCGTCCTTCAGGGTGAAGTCCGGAGCCGGTTTGCCCTCCTCGATGCTCATGCTGGTCGCCTCCCGATGGTCTTGCCCCCGGACCCGGCCGCTTCGACACCCGGGCCCGGAATGGGTGGCGCAGGATTATACCTGGCCGGTACCCGACCGACAGGGGCAGCGGTTGTATACTGGGCGCCCGGCAATCCTGCGTCGAAGGCCTCCGCTGCGCACACAATCCAATGCTCACCGGTCGTCTGCCCACTCTCTCCGAGCCCCAGCTGGAGCGGATCAACACCCTGGCCGCACGTGCGTTCGTGGCCCTGCTGACGCTCGCCCTGGCCTACACCCTGGCGCAGCTCACGTGGCGATTGCTTGCGCCACCGCCGGCCCCCGAACTCCTGGCCACGGGGAGCGAGGCGGCACGGCCGGTGCGCGCGGCACCGCGCGCCGATCACGCGGCCCGCATCGTCAACGCCCACCTGTTTGGCAAGGCCGAGAGCGCCAAACCCGTGGCCGCGGCACCCGCCGAAGTCCCCGAGACCCGGCTCAATCTGACCTTGCGGGGCGTGCTGGCCGCACCCGGCGATCAGGCCTTCGCCCTGATCGCCAGTGGTTCCGGGCCGGAATCCCTGTACCAGGTGGGAGACCCGCTGCCGGGTGGGGCACGTCTCAAGGAAGTGCTGGCCGACCGCGTGGTGCTGGAACGCAACGGCCAGCTCGAGACCCTCAAGCTGCCGCGAGAAGAGATGCCCGGCTTCGCGGCAAGCCCCGCAGACACCCCGGCCGTGTTCCCCGCGACCTCACCGCGGCGGCCGCGCGTCCCCGCCTCGGCGGCCGCAGTTCGCGAACGTGCCGTGAGCCGCACCCTCGCACGTCTGAAGCAGACGGCCCTGCGCAACCCACAGGCCCTGGCCCGATTGATCTCTGCGACCCCCGTGGAAGAGGAGGGACGCCTGCTCGGCTACCGGGTCAACCCCGGCTCCAACCACCGCCTGTTCAGCCAGCTGGGGTTGCAGCCCGGCGACGTGGTCACCGCGGTCAACGGCATCGCGCTCAGCGATCCCAACGACGTGCTCTCCGTGCTCCAGGTCCTGCACGACGCCGACCAGATCAGCATCACGGTGCAACGCAACGGGTCCGAGACGACACTCACACACCGTATCGGTACGCCTGACGGCGAGGGATGAAGCCCCGCGGCCCGGCACGCGAAGATGCAGTAGAATTGCCGCTTTCCGGACCCGGACGGCTTCAAGACGCGTCCGATCATCCAGCATTCAGGACAGGCCATCTCATGCGACCCCGCAACCCACCGTCACCCTCCAACAGCCTCTGGCGCTGGCTGATCTGCACCGTGCTGCTGGTCTGGACCCTGGAGAGCGGCGCACAGGGAGAAGTCACACTCAATCTCAAGGACGCCAGCATCCGCACGCTCATCGAGACGGTGTCGGAGGCCACGGGCAGGAACTTCGTCATCGACCCCCGCGTCAAGGGCAAGGTGACCGTGGTCTCGGCACGCCCCATGAGCGCCGAGGACCTCTATCAGGTGTTCCTCTCCATCCTCCAGGTGCACGGGTACTCGGCGGTAGAGGTCGGCGACATCGTCAAGATCGTCCCCGACGTGGCGGCCAAGCAGGGTCCCATACCGGTGGTACCGGAGCCCGGGGTGGAGCCGCCCACCGGTGATCAAATGGTGACGCGCGTCGTGCCCATCGAGAACGTGCCGGCCGCGCAGCTGGTCCCGATCCTACGTCCATTGATCCCGCAGCAGGGACATCTGGCCGCCTATGCGGCGAGCAATGCGCTGGTCATCTCGGACCGCGCCGACAACATCGACCGCATCCTCGACATCATCAAGCGCATCGACGTGCCTGACGGCCAGGAGATCGAGCTCATCCCGTTGCGCCACGCCTCGGCCAAGGACGTGGTCCAGATCATCACCGCGGTGAACCAGAAGAAGGCGAAAGGACAGCAGTATCCCGAGATGGTGATCACCGCCGACCAACGGACCAACAGCATTCTTCTGGCCGGTGACAAGTCTGCGCGGCTGCGGGTCCGGGCCCTGATCGCGCAACTGGACACCCCCCTGGAGGGTGGGGGCTTCACTCAGGTGGTCTTCCTCAAGCACGCCGACGCCGAGGAGCTCGCCCCGATCCTCCTGGGCGTCGGGCGTCAGCAGATCAAGGCGGAGCAGCGCAAGGCGGCGCCCACCCAGGGGGCCAAGGTTGCCCCACGGGTCGCCCCGCGCACCGGGCTCTCGGGGACCCGCACCACACCCGAGTTCGACATCCAGGCCGACCCGGCCAACAATGCGCTCATCATCACCGCTTCACCGGCGCAGTTCGCACGCATCAAGCGGGTCATCGACGAGCTGGACGTACGCCGCGAACAGGTGCTCGTGGAATCGATCATCGCGGAGGTGAACACCGACCTGTCGCGCGAGCTGGGTTTCGAGTTCGCGGCCATCCCCACGGAGGGGGCAGGACCGGTGGCCATCTCCAACATCGGCGGCGGCAAGAGCACCGGCGCGCCGCTGCTCGATCTCCTCACCGGTGGCACCAACTTCGGCTCCGGACTCCTGCTGGGCGGGGCCGATCTCAGCGCCGCGGTCAAGTGGGCCGCGCTGCTGCGGGCGCTGGACGGAGACGCCGGGAGCAACATCCTGTCCACGCCCACCCTGGTGACCATGGACAACGAGGAGGCCAAGATCGTCGTGGGCCGCAACGTGCCTTTCGTCACCGGCACGTTCACCACCAACGCCAGCGGCGCCACCAACCCCTTCCAGACCATCGAGCGCCAGGACGTGGGCATCACCCTCAACATCACGCCGCACATCAACGAGGGCGACACCCTGCGGCTGGACATCGAACAGGAGGCCTCCAACATCTCACCCACCGCCGCCTCGGTGCTCGCCAGCGACATCATCACCGACAAGCGGCTGATCAAGACCAGCGTGCTGGTGGAGAACGACGGCATCCTGGTCCTCGGCGGTCTGATCCAGGACGACTACCGCGACAAGGTGCAGAAGGTGCCGGTGCTCTCGGAGATCCCCTTCCTCGGCC